>DAOVDP010000058.1 GCA_030669445.1 Candidatus Latescibacterota bacterium
ATAGACGAAGCCAGATTAGAGGCCAGAGCCCTCTCCGTAGAGCAGGTGGTTAATGTGCTCCGGTTTGGAAACCTGAATCTGCCCGCAGGTCGCATTACGAAGGGATATAGGGAATTTTTAGTGAGGTCTATGGGGGAATACCAGAATGTAGATGAAATCGCCCATACTATTGTGGGCATCGCTCCCGGAGAAGGGACGCCGATCTATCTGAAGGATATCGCAGAGGTGGCCGATGCGCACCAGGAGGTCCGAAGCTACGGCAGAACCCAAAAGAGGGACAGCATTATCCTTATGATCAGCAAGCAATCCGGGGCAAATACCCTCAAAGTGGGCAATAGGGTAAAAAAGGAGCTCGATGAGATCAAGCGGATCCTTCCTGCCAGCGTCCACTTTCATCTCTTCTGGGATCAATCGGAGGTTATCAGCAAGGTCACCAGCCGAACGGGTAGCAATGCAGCGGTTGGAGGGGTACTGGCGGTGTTGATGATCTTCTTTTTTCTGAGGAGCTGGCGGCCCACAGTGACGATTACCTTGGCAATTCCGCTCTCCATCATCGCCACTTTCATCGCCATCTATTTTGCTGGCTATACATTGAACCTGATGACCTTAGCGGGACTTGCGTTGGGCGTCGGGATGTTGGTGGATAATGCAATTGTGGTGATCGAGAACATATTCCGCCATTTGGAGGAGGGCGAAGACAGAAACACGGCGGCAAAGGGGGGCGCCCGAGAGGTCGGGATGGCGATCACCGCTTCTACCCTGACCACTATGACGGTCTTTCTTCCAATGGTATTCGCCAGCGGCATAGCAGGGAAGTTGTCCAGGGGGTTAGCTCTGACGATCTCCTTTGCCCTGTTTGCCTCCCTGTTTGTGGCGCTGACTTTGGTTCCTATGTTGGCCTCGGTCATTTTCAAGAAGCGGAAGAAGGAAGAGTATCGAAAGCGTTTCGGCGAGGCCCAGTTTGAGGGGATCAAGGAGCGATACCGGAGGTTCTTGAGCTGGTCGCTCTCCCACAGGAAGATCGTGTTGGGCATAACAGGGGGGGCTTTTGTGGTCAGCCTATGTCTGATCCCCGTTGTGGGAACAGAGTTTATGCCTGGATCGGATCAGCCCTTTGTGACCTTGACGGTCGAGATGCCAGTGGGCACCTCGCTTGAGGAGACCAACAGAGTGGTCGAGAAGATTGAGGACCTTCTAACGCAGGAGGAAGGTGTCGAAACGGTCGGTGCGTTCGGAGGACTCTCCGAGGCGACGAAGATGGACGTGGCCTTTGGAACGAGTGAGGCGGGCGTCCATGTAGGGCAAGTATCGGCAATGTTATTCGACAAAAAGGAGAGAAAGCGCTCCAACGCTGAGATTATGGATGCTGTTCGTTTTAAGCTCCCCAGGGTTGAGGGAGCCCGGTTCGAGTTTATGGACATCGGCAAGCAGATGATGGGGGGAGGAGGGCTGGCTCCTGTGGAGATCAAGGTGTTCGGGAAAGATATTGCCAAGCTGAGGGAGATCTCCGAAAGGATCGCCCGCAAGATAGAAGACATAGAGGGGCTTCGAGACCTCGATACCACTTTAAGGGAAGGGAAACCAGAGCTTCGGATCCGGATAGATAAGGAAAGAGCGGGCAGGGTTGGTCTGACCGTCGGGCAGGTGGCCGGGACGATTCAGACTGCGATGCAGGGGAGGATTGCAGGTCAATTGAGGAGCGGGGGAGACGAGTTTGACATTCGGGTCAAGTTCAGAGAAAGCGATCGCTCCAGTATCGAGGACATTGAGCGTTTGACCGTTCTTTCCCCACTTGGCGCTCGAGTTCCCTTAACACAGTTGGCCAGACTTCAATATGATGAAGGTCCAGTTAAGATAAGTAGGGAAGATCGATCCAGGATAGTCTCGATCACGGCAAATACTTTCTCGGGGAAGCGAGACTTTGGAGGAGCAATGAGGAACTTGCTTAGGTTCAAGTTCGGAGAAGCCTTAAGAGACCTTCGGGGAAGGGACCTGGGTGCGATCATGAAGGATGTGAAAGCGAAGATAAAATCGGAGATGGGAACTCTACCCTCCGGTTATTTTATGGAGTTCGGCGGGGACTACCAGCAGATGATGGAAACGTTTGTGGTGTTAGGGGCTGCCTTAGCTTTAGCGATTCTGTTGGTCTATATGGTGATGGCTGCCGCCTTTGAATCCTTCACGCATCCCTTGGTGATTATGTTTACGATGCCGTTGGCTGTGATCGGTGTGGTCCTGATCTTGTTGATCACCGGAAAGACGATTTCCCTGGTCTCCCTTATGGGGGTGATCATCTTAGCCGGGATCGTAGTCAACAATGGGATCGTCCTGATTGATTATGTCAACCAATTGCGAAGACGTGGCGTGGAACAGCACCAGGCCTTGATCCAGGCGGGTGCAACCAGGCTGCGTCCCATCTTGATCACTTCTGGAACGACGATTTTGGGGATGATCCCGATGGCGCTTTCCACCTCCGAGGGTGCGGAGATGCGCAGTCCTATCGCGCTGACCGTGATCGGGGGGTTGATTACGGCGACCGTGCTTACCTTAGTGATCATCCCGGTGGTGTACAGCATTGTAGATCGTATCAGCTATAAGACCAGCAAGAAGGCGATGAAGATGCTGCATGGGAAAGAAGGAACGTGATAAAACTCAATTTCAGGGTGGGTTGGATTATATGATCCAACCCACTTTTTTGTTCTTACAGGACATAGTAGTTTTTTGAAAAAAACTCCTACCTTTTTCATTGACTCTGGGAGTGTTTGTAGTATATTTGTTACTTACTCCGGCTCGGAGAGAACGCTGGCACAAGCTACAGACGAACTTGATAACTCTTTTTCAAGAAAGAACTAAAAGTGATGAAGTTTGATTTTCTCTCTCCCACTTTTGTCCGTTTTGGGAGTGGTGTTTTAGAAACAACGGGGCAGGAAACCTGTAAAATAGGCCGAAAGGTCCTGCTGGTCACTGGCAAAAGCTCCTCCAAGAAAAGCGGCAGCCTAAAGAGGGTAGAGAAGCTGCTAAAAAGGGAAAACCTGGAGATTGTCCTATTCGACCAGGTAGAGCAGAATCCAAGCGTAGAGACTGTTGAGGTTGGGGCCGGAGTAGCACGCGAGGCAGGCTGCTTTTGCGGTAAGAGAATTAGCTGTAGACTTAGGAATGCCAGAAAACGCAGCCAAGGTAGGACTGAAGCTTGAAGATATAAAAGGCATTGCCCAAAGTTTTATCCAGACCAAAAGGAGCTTTGGGGTGACTCCACGCTACCCGGATATAAACGAGGTTGAGACAATTTACCTTAAATCTTTTCGAGGCGAAATATAACTTTTTCTTGAGAGCTGACACCTAAAGATGACTAAGCTATTTGTCTCTCCTGGGCGCTACATTCAGGAGAAAGGGGTAATTCAACATATTGGCAGATTCGCGCTCCCACTGGGGCAGAGGCCGTTTGTTTTAGGTGATGAGACGGTCTTCTCCGCTGTTAAGGGTGCCTGTGTAAAGAGCTTCAGCCAGGTGCATCTGATTCCTATATTTGAGCTGTTCGGCGGCGAATGCTGTTGGGAGGAAATTCATCGCTTAGTAAGTTTGGTAAGAGAAACAAAGGTGGATGTGATTGTGGGCACAGGAGGGGGCAAGGCATTAGACACAGCAAAGACAGTAGCCTGCCACACTGGTTTGCCCATTATCACTGTCCCTACCAGTGCCGCCACCTGTTCTGCATGGTCTAACATCTCCCCTGTTTACACTCCGGATGGGCTCTACATAGAGACCTTAGACTTGAACGAGAACCCCGAGGTGACTTTGGTAGATCCCGAGATAATCGCTCAAGCCCCAATAAGACTTCTCTGCGCAGGAATGGGTGACAGCTTAGCCAAGTGGTATGAGTCCAGGGTAAGTACTCAGAAGATTGAGATAGATCCCCCTACCGAGATTGCCCTGAGTTTGGCGGAGATGGCTCGGGAGAGAATTTTCCGCCACGGATTAAAAGCAAAGCAAGACGCAAACAGGAATCTTTGTTCACAGCAGTTGGAGGAGATTACCTACAATAATATTCTGATAACAGGCCTAATTGGAGGTCTGGGAGGAGAGAAATGCCGCAGTGCCGCTGCCCACGCCATAAATTACGGGATAAGGGTTCTGGAACCCACCCGCCGCTTCCTCCATGGGGAAATAGTGAGCTTCGGGATAGTGGTTCAACTTATTATGGAAAGAGAAAATGCTTCATCGGGCCAGAAGGAGATGATAGACCAGGAGATAGAGAAATTGATGAACCTTTATTCTGACCTGGAATTACCTCTTACCCTCTCAGAGATAGGTCTTTCAGATTTTGACTCCCAACAACTGAAGGCAGCGACAAGAAAAATCTGCAAGAAAGGCAGCTCCATTCACCGGCTGCCTTTTCCTGTTAGTGAAGAGATGGTCTACGATGCCCTTTTAGAAACCGATAGACAGGGCGGATAGTTTATTTGAACTAATGTAGAGTGAGGAGGTATAAGCAATGTTGGACAAAGAGCTGTTAGACATCCTTGCCTGTCCCAAATGCAAGGGTGACCTGGAATACGATCAGGAGAATCAGAGGTTGGTATGTTGGGCCTGCAAGCTTCGTTACCGGATCGAGGATGACATCCCGATTATGCTCATCGATGAGGCGGAGAAGTTTGAATAACCTGTGGGTAAAAGTTTTTGAGCTCAATGTTATGATTTTTCCTTGACACTTCCCGTCCTATCTTTTATTTTAGCTTCACAGGAGCAATAAAATGGCCAGGCATATTTCCAGGAAGACAGGATTGCCTTTTAGCAAAAGAAACTGGAGGTTTTTCTTCCTTGGGTTGGGGGTGATACTCATTGGGTATATCTTCTTAAGTATTCCACCGGCTCAAGGGATATTTTCCCTCACCCTTGCCCCTATCCTTTTAGTGGTTGGCTACTGTGTCATAATTCCGGTAGCAATTCTACTCCGTGGCCACCGTGAAGCAGAAGTAAAGGAGTCAAGGGACAGGACTGAGAAGCAGTGAGTTTTTCTGTCCGTCAGTGGGCGATTAGCTCAGGGGTTCAGAGCGCCTGCCTTACAAGCAGGAGGCCGCCGGTTCAAATCCAGCATCGCCCACCAGTTGCTTTTGGAGATCGGTTGAAATAGAAAGGAGATGGTGAATGTCCAACACCTCACAGGGCAGATTTGGCGGACTGACAATCCGTTCAGTTCTCATAGGAGTTGTTATAGCAGTTATTATCAATATGTGGGGCCCTTTTTCTATCTACCGAATCCACTCCTCTCTGATAACCGACGACTATATGCCATTGGCAGTGGTCTTCCTGTTTCTGCTGGTGGTTGCCGGCTTAAATGTGATTTTTAAACTGATAAATCCTAAGTTTGGGCTCTCTGTCTCTGAACTGATTATCGTATTCATAATGGGGTTGGTGGGGGCATCTATTCCGACCTATGGTCTCACTGGTCACCTGATAGCCACTATTGCCGCCCCCTATTATTTTGCCACCCCTGAAAACCATTGGGCAGAATATTTACACCCCCGTATACCGGACTGGATTGTTCCCAGCAACGAAACAGGGGCAATGACCTGGTTTTTTGAGGGATTACCAGAAGGGGTTAAAATCCCTTGGGGAGCCTGGGTGATTCCCCTGTTCTGGTGGTTTAGTTTTGTTGCGGCCCTGTTCTTTGTTCTTTTCTGCATAATTGTTATACTGAGAAAACAATGGGTAGAGAAAGAGAGGCTAATTTTCCCCCTGGCGCAGGTTCCCCTGCAGATGGTGGAAGGGGTGGAGAATAAGTTTTTGTTTCCTGGCTTATTTAAGAGTCGAGGTTTCTGGATCGGTTTTGCTATTCCCACGATAATTGTAGGCTTTATGATTTTTAATTGGTTCAACCCTCTGTTTCCCAGAATTCCTATGTCTGGCGCCAGAATAATGATCGGCAGCGGGATCACCTTCGGCAGGGGCTTTCCCGCGATCGCAATGGTGATATCTTTTCCTATACTTGGGTTAGCCTACTTGATGAGCTTAGATGTTTTGCTTGGGATCTGGTTGTTCTATTTTCTGTCAGTTATTCAAGTGGGTATTTTTACGCGGATAGGCTTTAGCCTTGGTTCGGCTAAGACCTATTGCTCCAGTTATCCCACCATCGGTTGGCAGGGCGCCGGGGCAATGATATTTATGGTGCTGTGGGGGCTGTGGATGGCCCGAAGCCACCTTAAAGATGTATTCCGGAAGGCTTTTAGTAAACACTGTGAAGTGGATGACTCGGGAGAACTTCTCTCCTATCGAACTGCTGTCTTTGGGCTTATTTTAGGTCTGATGTATATCTGCGCCTGGCTTTACCAGGCAGGAATGCAGCCTAAGGTATTGTTTATATTTATACCTATTGCCATAATCTTCTATATCGGTATTGCCAGAGTGGTAGCAGAGGGGGGATTGGTTTACATAAGGGCCCCGCAAGTGCCTCAGGTTACCACTGCTTATATCCTGGGAAGCAACGCTATCTCACCTGCCAGTATGACTGCCCTGGCTCTCTCCTATTCGGCTATTGTCGAAATAAAGGCTCATTTTATCTCCAGCGCCGCTCACGCTGCCAAGTTAGCTGATGCTATCAAATTAAAGAAGAAAGAAGTTCTGCTGGCAATTTGTATCGCTTTACTTGTCAGTATTTCCGTGTCTATATGGTATACTCTCTCTATGGGATATGAACAGGGGGCGTATAATTACGGCAGGTTTATATTCAGAGCTGGGGCAACCCTACCATACCAGAACTCGGTTACCGATATGATAAACGCTTACGGGACGGACTGGAAAAGGCTTCTGTTCTTAGGGATAGGGATGGTAGTTATGGGTGGCCTCACATTTATGAGATACACATTTGTCTGGTGGCCTATCCATCCCTTAGGCTACACTGTAGCTTCAACTTTGCCTATACAGCAGGCTGCCTTCTCCATATTCCTTGCTTGGGGTATCAAAACGATCATTATTAAAATGGGTGGGGTTTCTCTGTATCGGAAAACCTTGCCGCTCTTTTTAGGGATAGTTTTAGGGCACTTCTTTGCTGCCGGTATCGGCAACCTGATAGATTGGGGATGGTTCTTTGGACA
>DAOVDP010000066.1 GCA_030669445.1 Candidatus Latescibacterota bacterium
GGACCTGCCTGGGTGCCGGCGACAAACTCCCTGTACTTCGGTGTGCGCAAGGTGGATGATATCCTCTATGCCCCGCATCCGGACATAACGGCATGCTGGGCGGAGGACTGCCAGCAGTGGTACACCGACCCCAGCGGCGCGGGCGGCAACTACCGCGAGGAGCAGCTCTGCAACACCGCTCAGCAGAACTTCTATACCCCCAAAGATGGCGGACATTTGAGTCACTTTGGCCCGGTCGAGTATGACTGGAGGTTCGAGGCACCTAACGGCTTCTTTGCCCAGACCTTAGACGAGGCCACCGGCTCCTATGACATGGAGGTTATGTACAAGCTGTGGGACTGGCTGGATGTCTCTGAAGAGACGAGCACATTACATATCTTCGAGGTTGACCAGCTCATCGGCCTCGGCTTCTCTGTGAGAGATGTAGATATTAAAGGGGACGTCAAAAAACGTGCCAACTGGCAATCCGCGGATGTCTGGACAGATGCCAGCCTGTTCCCCGCCTTTATGGTGCGTCCTGTGTCGGATACCTACGCACTGATGGCCACAGAGTCCTCCACCTGGGGAGGCATAAAGGCAATGTTCAAGTAAACTGTGGTAAAACGAGGGGGGGGTTGCATCCACTTGAGGGATTCCTCCCTCTCTTTTTAAACCGATTCTCAACGCAAAGTCGCAAAGAAAGAAGATAGTTTTTAATAATCAGATAATTATGTTTCATATTTCCTCTCTGCGTCTTTGCGTCTCTGCGTTGGATTTTAGACTTTCTGCGAGTCAATAAATAGTGGCCTTTTCCGAAAGGGGTTTCTTATGAAGCAACTGAGCAAAATAGGCATCTGGTGCTTAATTGTGGGGCCTCTGACTTTGTTTGGCTGTGGCTATCGCCCCTTCTTGGGCAAGCTGGAGCCGATGCCCAAGGCCAAACAAATAGCTGAGACGAGAATATTAGATGATGGCACCGTTCTTTATACTAAGGACAGGCTGGAAATTGGCTTACGCCCCTTAACCGACGAACAACTGAACCGGCAGTTTCCTCAACAATCCTCCAGCGGACTGCTTTCGGCTAATCCTTACACATACGCGAACTGGAAGTCTGCGGGGAAGAAGACCACCCCTCAGCGGTTCACTATTTTCCTTCTCACCGCAAAAAACTACGCTTACCCTAAGGTCAGAGTTGATCCTCTCAATATGGTCATTGTGGCCAAGAATGATCGTAAATACTTACCGTTGAGTTTTGAACAGTTGAAGGAATATTATGTAAAATATGTAGTTGGCTATGCCGGAAATGCTTACGAGCTCTACGAAGGACGGAAAGATATCTTGCGAAAGACTCTATATCCTAATGAGCCTGACTACCAGATTATATTTAGCGGCCAAGAACAGAAAGGCTATGTGGTGTTTCCCAAGCTCGATGAGGATGTGCGCAACATGAGTATTCATTTGAAAGATGTTGTCCTGCGCTTTGACTCCTGGAATAAGCCAGTAGAGACACTTGATTTAGTATTTCGCTTCGAACGAAAAAGCGGGGAATAGAAAACAGAAAGATGATTGAGGCAAGGAATAAGTCCTGTTTTAGCTATTTTCTAATTCCCATTTCCTGTTTTAGAAAAGGGGGGAACCTGAGATGCGAAAGTCTATTTTGCTCTTTTTTTCTACTATTATATCCCTGCTGTTGTTGCTTTCTGGCCAGAGCAATGTCTTAGCTCAGACGAAGGCCTTCCTGATCGGGAGTGAAGAGAACCCCTGGAGACAATGGGGCAGCTTCGATCTGGTGGATGACCAGAGCAGGGAGGGATGGATTCAGCCTATAAAGACTACCCGAGATGTGAATATATTGCATGACCTTTATACCCAAGGGAGGCTGTTTGCGTTAGAAGAGCCCACCGAGTCAGAGTATGAGCCGGGAGACGGGAGAATCTGGTCACCAAATGCTCCCTTTAGGGAAAACCAAGCCATGGTTTATGGGCCAGGAGGAACCTATAGAAAGCCAAAGCCAGGCGGCTTAGCCGATGGCAAACAGGATACGGTCTCCTTTGACTACTTCAACAGACCCGGAAAAAGTAACTACGGTGTGTGCATATATATCGACCTGGGGGCGCCCTATCCAGTAGATGAGGTATCTTTTTACCCCTTATGTGGAGAGAAACTTCCTTTAAAAATCCAGCAGGAATTAGGTATTGGAAGTCTCGCTCGGCATGAGGATTGTTACATGAAAGGGTATGCACTTTGGGCCCACGATGGGGGTACAGAGAACCGAGATGAATGGGGAAACCCCGAATACCACTTGTTGGATAACGTGCCGACAAATACAGATCGAGTGGTAGTAAATCAGAATTTTTCTCCCCAACATATCCGGTATATAAAATTGCGCTGCCTTTCTACAATGCCCTTTGAGATCGACCAGATGGAGGTAAGAGGTGAAGGTTATCTCAAACAGGCGACATTCACCTCCGATATAATTGATTTAGGAGACATAGCGAATTTTGGGAGAATTTTGTGGGCGGCAGAGGAAGAGCCTGGTTCCCAGGCGAGGATTTACACCCGTAACGGGAGAGACGAAACTACCAAGATTTACTATATGATAAACGAGATTGGTGAACCTGAGCCATTAACTGAGGATACCGATGAGAAGAACAGGAAAAAATGGGCGAAGCTGCCCGACGACGCCAAGGGGCCAGTAGTTGATGATACCGAGAACTGGACTATGTGGTCTTCCTCTTACGATTCCTCCGGCCAGTCGTTTATTGCCGTCGGCCCTCGTCAGTTCTTCCAGGTTAAGGTGGTAATGGAAAGCCAGGTGGCTGTCACCAGAGCGTTGATGGACTTGGTTTCTGTAGAATATTCCCAACCGACTATGGCCCGCTCGCTCTGGGGGGAAATCGAGCCCAGAACAGATGTTGACTTAGGAGAAAAATATCTTTTTCACCACAGAGTAACCCCGGTGATCGGACAGAATGATATCGGATTTAATTGCATCCAAATTAGAACTCCTATTGAGGCTTCGGTGGAAACGGTGAAGGTCGGTGGCGATGTGATTCCTTCGGAAGAATACACCACCTTGGAGGAGAAGAATCTGTTGACTGTCCGGTTGTTGAACAGAAAAATAACCACTGGCGAAGATGTTCTGGAGGTGGACTTCAGTTGTGCAATACTTGCCTTCGGGACCGTCTTTGAGGGGATAGCCTTTGCAAGTTGGCAGGAAGATCTGTTAGGCCAGCGGGTTGAGGTACATAGGATGGAAGACCTTTCGGTCAGAGGGGCGGTAGAGTCGCTGGGCCGGGTCTTAGGAAGCGTGGAAACCTTGCCTAATCCCTTCACGCCCAATGGAGATGGGAAAAATGATACTGTCGTTCTCTCTTTCCGGCTTTTCCAAATGATAGGAACCGCTCCCCTTCAGGTGGAGATGTACGACCTTTCAGGGAACCGGGTCAAAAAGCTGTTATCCCAAACAGTGAGCAGTGACTATTATGAGCTAACCTGGGATGGAACGGATGAGGACGGCAAGCTGGTCCCCCCCGGAATCTATGTGTATCAGATATTGCTGGAAGGGGATGCAGAGAAGTTTGTTAAGAATGGGACAGTTGCAGTAGTTTACTAAAACATCGATCTCACGCCCATAACCACTGTAGGGTTTTCTCTCGCCAGGTGAGGGTTTTTTGTACTGGTATTTATTATGAGGAACTCAAAAATGAAGAAAGCGTTCGTTAGACTAGGGATTTTAGCAATTTTCGCCTTGTTCACCGTGGCTTCTGCTATAGCAGGTGAATACACTGTCGGCACAAAAGCGGATTGGGAAGAATGGAGCTACCCCCGCGGAGGAGTGGTGGAGATTACCCCTAACGGATGGGTTGAGGTCAAATCAGTGGAGAAAGATATCAATGCTTGCTTAGAGGCCCATACCTACACTTATGTATGGCGTGATGGAAAAAAGTATACCGGAGGCATTAGGGGAGCAAAATTAAGATCAAATCCGTCTGCTGCACCCAATGTGATAGACGGTGATACGACCACATTTTGGACCCCCGACCCTAAAGACCCCTTGGACAAATGGGTGATCGAGATCGACCTGGGCAGGCTGGTGTCGGCCAAGAAGATAAGGCTCATATTTGCAGGAGATAAACAGCCTTTTCCCGAGTTCAAGATATACACTTCGGAGGGCATTGAAAAATACATAGGAACCCGATTGAAGCTGTTAGATTATGAGCTTGTAGTACAGACAGTAAGGCCCAATACTGAATATATATTCGAACTCGAGCTTGACCCGGGCACAGACCTTCAGGGCAATTCCCTGGTTGGGAAGTATTTGCACTATGTTAAGATATTTTTCACCAAGAAGGTCGCCGACGCTGGGCTGGCAGAGGTCGAGGTAATTACCCTGGGGGAAAATATAGCCTTAGGCACACTTGACCGGGCAGGCTGGATAAAATCTGGCAGCCCTACCCCACCCACCAGCAATATCTTTGATGGATTAGCCTGGACGCACTGGATGTGCTGTCTCTACGGCGACGATTGGCTCCCCAAAGGGTCATGGTTTCTTTGGGACCTGGGTTGTGCCTTCTGGGTTGACACCATAAGGATGACCTGTAAGTACAGAGAAATAGTTAGTGCTGACACCTTCTTTGAAGGGTTCAGGATGTATATTTCTGACGGGACCTCGGCTCTTCGCTCTCCTGCAGCCCAGTGGCAGGTAGACGGCAAGGATGTCCTCTGGGAAAGGATAGCCGATGTGAACAACAAGCTACTCCTGCCCCCCCTTCGTAATCACGATTTCAGATTTTCCCCACCTAAACGGGTGCGCTATATCTTCTTACACCATTTCTACGGCACGGGGTATTATGCTACCCGGGGCAACCAGGGTGTTTTTCTATTTGAGATGCAATTATTCGGCCAGGGAATGGTTCCGGGGGTGACTCTGACTTCTCCCCTAATCGATGTGGGGAAAACTGTGAATCTCACTTCTGTCTCCTGGGATGCGGACACTCCTCCGGGGACAAGGATTGAGGTCAGGACAAAGACCGGGGAGAAGGTGAAGGAGATAACTCGCTATTATGATAAAATGGGCAATGAGATGACGAAAGAGATGTACGAAAGAAGACCTCCGTCCTTGCGGGGGCCGGTGGTGATCGACACGGTAGCTGTTGCGAAATATTGGAGCCCCTGGAGTTCCCCTTATCTACGCTCAGGAGAGAGGTTTCTTTCTCCCTCCCCCAGAAGATATCTCCAGCTTGAGGTTAACCTTCTGTCCGAAAACCCAGAGGCGGTCCCATCCCTGAATTCGGTAACCCTTTCATTTTCTCCGCCCGCCATAAGTACCGTATACAGTGAGATCACAACCTACAAAGTTCCGCAAGCCGGTGTACCTCAAACCTTCTGCCTTACCCTCAGGATGCCACGGATAGGAACTATTCATTGGTACAATCGCTGGAACAGGGAAGTTAGCGAAACCCAATGGAATCAATTTTCTGGATCCCAGAGGGGACGAGTAGTTCAGGTGGTACGGCGTTTTTATGACAAAGAGGACAATGAAATTACAGAAGAAGAATGGCTGTACTTGGATCCTGAGCTGCGGGGGGAATCTGAGGTAGTGGAGGAGGAGATCACCGGGTTCAACAAGGTGTTGATTGGGATCCCTTCCCTGGCCCAAAAAGTGGAGCTAAAGATCGGAGGAGAAGAGACAGACCCTGAGGCGGTAACAACCAACGATGATTCGCTCTTAGTGACACTTCCCAGGTTTTTGTTTACAGAAGAAGATTCGGTAGAGATTCAGTTTGAGTGTATTCCGTTCCTTAACTCTACAGTATTTGAGGCCTTTGTTTCGGGGCTGGCAGGATCCTGGCAGAGAGCAGAACCTGACCCAGCGGTCAAAAGTGCTACCACCGTGGCGCTTCCTGCTCTGGCAGATGAAGAACGACTTATAAGCAATCTGAAGATCGAGCCCAGAACGATAACCCCCGATGAAGATGGCGTTAATGATATTATTAATATAAGTTTTACAGTTGTTAAGGTTGCCAAATTCAGACAGGTGAGTGTTAAGATATACGACCTCGGGGGCAATTTAGTGAGGACTCCTTACACGGAACCGGGAACTACCGGGAATTACAGTGGAATCACCTGGGATGGAAAAGATAGCTCTGACCATCTGGTTGTCCCGGGGCTTTATCTCTGCGTGATAAGAGTCAGTGGTGATGCAGGCGTTAAAACGGTGAACAAAACTATCAGTGTGGCTTACTGAGAATATCGGCCACAAAGACACGAAGACACAAAGAAGCCCAATGCTATTTAATCTTCGTGGCTTGGTGTCTTTGTGGCCCAGTTGTCTATTTTGATCTCGGAATTTCTACATTTCTAAGCAGAAGGGAGGCCTGTAATGTCCAAAAAGCTATGGAGATTTTCTATTGTCTTGGTTTTGTTGGGTTGTACAGCGGCTGGCGCCCAGGTGAGAACGACGGCTTTCCAGCCCGAAGGACTCCATGTGATGGTAGGGGCCATCGAACCGGCCTTAAGAAAATGGTATGTTCCTCAAGAGCTGTACAGCGAGTTCGGATGGGAGCAGTGGCAGTACACCAACTATGCAAAGGATATTTACCGCAAGTACACGGATATCGGCTTAGAAGGCTACAGGTATTATGACATCTATGGGGAATATATCACCAAAGGGTGGAAGGTCTACGATTGGAGTCAAGACATGCCCAAGGACTTCGGAAGCGCTGTGTTTAAGAGT
>DAOVDP010000013.1 GCA_030669445.1 Candidatus Latescibacterota bacterium
GTCACCGGTTTGTCTGGGAATATGCGAATCCACAGCTTTCCGCCTCGGCGAATGTGTCTGGTCACTGCAATCCTGGCTGCTTCGATCTGCCGGCTGGTGATCCAACCAGGTTCAAGTGCCTGCAACCCATATTCACCAAAGGTGAGTTGCGCTCCTCTGCAGGCAATGCCTTTCATCCGTCCTCGTTGCTGCTTCTTGTATTTTGTCTTTTTAGGCATTAACATTTAAAATATCCTCACTTGCTGAAACTATCACTGTCGATTATTTCTCCCTTATATATCCATACCTTCACGCCGATCGTGCCATAGGTAGTGAAAGCAGTGGTAGTACCATAGTCAATATCTGCTCTCAGGGTATGCAGGGGAACACTTCCCTCTCTGTATTGCTCTCTCCTGGCCATCTCAGCGCCTGCCATTCTTCCCCCGCACATAACCCTGATGCCTTTGGCTCCCAGTTTCATTGTTGAAGTTACTGCTCTTTTGACCGCCCTGCGGTAGTTAATTCTCTGCTCCAATTGATTTGCGATGTTCTCCGCCACCAGTTGAGCATCGAGTTCAGGGTATTTTATTTCCTGGATATTAATATAGACTTCCTTCTTGGTTAGGTATCGCAGCTCATCACGCAGTTTATCCACCTCTGCGCCCTTCCGGCCGATTACTATTCCTGGACGGGCAGTGTGAATGGCGAGGGTAACCTGCTTAGCCGCCCGTTCTATGGAAACCTGTGACACTCCAGCATGGCTGAACCGGCTTTTCACATACTTGCGCAGCATTAGATCCTCCCGGAGCAGCTCGGAAAAATTCTGCCGGGCGAACCACCTCGATTTCCAGGTTTTGATGACTCCTAATCTGAATCCTACCGGGTGTGTTTTCTGCCCCACATTAGACCTCCTATTTTTCTTCCCCAATCACTACTGTGATATGACTTGACCGTTTTCTGATTGGTGTAGCTCTCCCCATGGCTCGGGGGCGAAATCTTTTCAGCGTTGGCCCCTGACTCACACGGATATCCTTGATAACCAGCTCCTCCGTATTGACTTTTGCTCCGCCTTCTTGGTTAAGTAAGTTGGCAATAGCCGAACGAAGAACCTTCTCCACCGAGACACAGGCAGCTTTCGGAGAGAAATGGAGTGAGTTCAACGCCTCCTCCACCGCCTTGCCTCTTATCATATCAATTACTTGTTTGACCTTACGAGGGGATATTCTGATATATTTAGCTTCTGCCTTCGCTTGCATCTATTTCTCCTCGGGCACTATTTCGTCTTCCCCTGTTTTCATTGTCGGGGTTTTGAATACAACTGTTCAATATCGGGCACTTTTCCGCTTGCCGGCCGGTGGAGGATCTCTCCCGCGTTTCTCACCACCAGGATTCCCTCATCCTCTCTGTCTGCATAATCCTCAATCCTGACCTGGTCAGGGTCTAAATAGCCGAGATCTATCTTCCTGCACTTCTGTTCTGAAATGCCGGTGGCTAAGACTACTTCTATCCGAGGGGTCTCTCTGCCGTCTATGAAAGTCCCAATCCCCTTTACATGGGTGGAGTGAGCTAAAATTGCCCCCGGCACGTCTTTGAACCCACCCATTTGCTTGATAAAGTAGTCTCGGGTGTGATATCCCACCTTTTCTATAGCCTCTCCGTGGGTATAGGAAACCTCGGTTATATCAGGGGCATAGATTATCAATCTCCCCCCATCTGCTACCACCGGTTCCAGTTTATACATACACTTCCCTGCTGTCCATAGATCCTCGTACATCTGGGGAGCAATGGACAGAACAGTGTGAAATGTTCTGTCTAAATACTTGACATTAATCCGGGCAGACAGGTCAGCCGCTTTTGACCATAACTCCTCACCGCCGGCGAAAAACCCGAACACCTTCCCCTCTTTTTCCACAAAGGAGAAGAGGGTTATGGGAAGACCTATTAGAGATACCGCTTTGTTAATGATCTGTCTGGGAGGAGTATCCTTCACCCCGTTGATCTTGGGATTAGTAATCAGGGCTCCCAGCCAGTGGAACTTGTGAATGATCTCGGGTCCGGCAATCCCTGGGAAAAGGTATTTATATCCTCCTGAGAATCCCACCACCTCATGGGGGAAAACGGGTCCCACTATCAGGAGCTCATCATATTCAAAGATTTTTCTATTTATCTGCACGGGGATACCTTCATCCATAAGTCCTTGAGATAGCTCCCGTACTTGTTCCCGAGAGATCGTCCCGATATATTTCAATTGTTCGGGATAATCCCAGTGGTGCTGAAAGATGCCGATCTTGCTGTATTTGGTCTGCCTCTCTTCTCTGGTCATCCCCAGATGTTGATATATTTTTGTCTCATCCAAAATCGGATGGGTCCCCAGGGCAATCATAAAATCTAACTTGCTTGCCATACCCAGAAGTTGCTCTGAAATAGCCTGGAAGAAAAGATCTGTCGGTCCGGAACGAGTAGTGTCTGGAACTATAACCAGCACCCTCTTGTCCTTATAGTTCCGCTGTTGAAGAGCCTGTTTACAGACAGTGACAAGTTCTTCTCTGCTCAGAAATCTCTCCGTCTTTTCTATATTCATTATCGTAATTAGCCACGAAGTCACAAAGACTCAAGAACCCCATTGTCTTGTTTTCGTGCCCTGGTGTCTTAGCGGCCAAAATCAACTACAGGATGAGCAGCCTTCCCTCCGGGTTAAATCTCTGGTAGAGAGACCTTCTTATCTCTTGTTTCTCTTGGTAAGAGCTTCTATGGTCATAGTCAGTCTTTTCCCAGGAAGGTGTGGTGAGAAGAGACTTGTTAAACTCATCTAAAAGTTTTTTCTCGAATTCACCAACATATTTTCCCTTAATAAAGGCCTGAAAGGCTGGGGGAAATTCATCCCAGGCCGCTTGTTCTTTCCCTGGCGGAGTAGGATAGAACAGACCATTGTTGGCCTTAACTGCCTTTAGATCTCCGGCCCCATCTCCGAGCATCAGCACCTGATCGTCCCTATATCCGCCGGCTTTCTTGGCCAGCTC
This sequence comes from Candidatus Latescibacterota bacterium, assembly GCA_030669445.1. Lineage (GTDB taxonomy): Bacteria > Latescibacterota > MVCY01 > MVCY01 > MVCY01 > MVCY01. The sequence goes on from DAOVDP010000013.1 coordinate 3,000, forward strand.
GATGTGATGGCCCTTCGACCCCATCTCCTGCCCACAGATAAGCCGGACATATTGGGCTATCCCTTGGGCCTCCCAGTAGTCGGCCAAGTCCTTGTAGGGAGTCTTGGAGACCACTATGACATCAGCACACTGGGCCATCAGATCCAGAGATTCTCCAACATTGTTGAAGGGAGGAATTCTGGCCGATATGTAAGGAAAAGTCCTGTTCACCGCTTCGCTCCAACCCAAGAGTTTATACAAACCGAAGTTGGTAGAATTCTTCTCCAGGAATCTTTCCATACTGGGATTGCCCAGTCCCAGGTCATTCTCCCGAGCATAGGTAAGGTAGTCATCCAGAGGTTCTCTGTCGGGAAGTTGGATGTTCTTTTCTTCCAAGACCTTTTTGACATCTGCTCTTCGGCTGAGGGCAGTGAGAGTCAGTTGCACCGCGATAAAACGGTTGCAGCCTCTGTCTACAGAAAATAGATTGTAATATTCGGCTACCTCGCGGAAGTAGGACTCGATATCCCAAAGTGCATAGAATTCCAGATACTGGGGGTGGAATATGAGCATCTGTTTTCCGTTCATATTATCGGTTATACAACCATCGGTATCGATGGCCACCAAAAAATCTTTCCCCCGCTTAAACTCTTTTAGCTGCCTCTCTGGATTTTCTCTTATCTGTTCCTCAGTCAATCTGGATAGAGCCATTCATTATGTCCTTTTCCAAAAGAGATACCTGTTTGAGACATGGCCGCTTTGCGGCAAAAATTTAGCGTTAGTATCGTAAGCCTGTTGTTATCCGAAGTTTTGACGAGTTATCTATAACTTAAGACCGGCATTCCAATAAGATTTCCTTTTCAATATAGTTGAAATGAACATTAAAATGTGAAAAGAAACCTGCCTGACCTAAAAGACCAAACGGCATATCATCCCATTCATGCGAGTAATACACATCTGCCACAAATTCAATTCCATTCAATATTAGATGTGTCTTATGGAGATACGCTAATACCGATCCACCTATACCTGAAAAAATCTTCTGTTTCCCTTTATAGACATTGTGCCCCAATGTTTTAGCAATCCACGCAGGAAAAGTACATTCATCTGCTCCAGAATCAACTAATGCATCAAATGTTATTACTCTGTTATCTAAGAACAATTTTACGGGAATAACAGGTCTATAGACATATTGCGCTGGCTTTTGGGTTGGAGGTGTTACTATGTACTTCAAATATGGGAATTTTATCTGCTTGATAATAAATAGCTCCTGTTTTCATTAGGAATTTTTGTTAATATAGGATCTTTGTGCCCCTTTTTATTTGCCTCTTCAAGTGCTTCTTCAGGAGTATGCCCTTTACCTAATACCTTTTTTCTATCATAACTCAATGCTACAAAGTAACCTGGATACTTTTTTATAATAGAGGTCATATCTATTGCTTTCATTGATTTTCATCTCCTCGCTCGTTTATTTGATGTTCTGTCCTATTATACCACAGATTTCTTCAATAGAAAAGGCTGTTAAAATTTAACTCCTGTACCCCCAGGGCACATATTCCCTGCACTTTCGAGAAGCGAGTATCTCTCTGAATTCTGTGAATTGAGGAAGCTCGTTTCCGATTAAGGGCATTGCCCAGTTCAGGAAATCGTCGGTTACGTCCACTTTGTTCGGGGCAATCCACTGCCTGGGGAATTTCCTCTCTGAGTTAGCCACTGTATTCAAAGGTACCTTGTCATATCTAACTCTATAAGGATTACCAGGTTCTCGTATTATGGCAGCCATAAATCCCCCCTCGCCAGCTAAGGCGAGTTTCACTGCGTATGCTCCCACCTGGTAAGCCTCTTTCAGGTCTGTTTCGGAGACGTAGGCGATCTCTCGTCTCTGCCGGGTGCCCGGCCTCTCCGACCTGGCTATCCCCCGGACTGCCAGCCTGCTCTGCACCCTGCCCTGGGCGTCTTTTCTGTCCATCCCATTGAGATAGTTCGTAACCACCTGTTCGACCGTCTTTTCGGCAGCGCTGAACTCTGCGTTTCCAAAGCTATCCCGTAAGACCCCTAAATCTCCCACCGAGACCCCTTCACCGATCACCACGATGCATCTTCCGAATTCTCCTATCCTCTCGTTCACCCTCTTAGTTATGAACTCTAAGTTACCTTCATAACCATCCTTAGGTAGGACTTCAGGCAGGATTATCACCAGGGGCATCTTCCTTTCCGGGTCTACCAGCCTGGCCGCCGCAGGGATGAAACCGATCTTTCTCCCCATCACCCCAATCACCAGCACAGGGTCACTGGTATAGCTCGCTTTGTTCTCCTCGGTTGCTTCCAGAATGTTGATAACCGTACTTCGGGCTGTGCTTCCGTAACCCGGATTGTGATCGCAAATGGCAAATGTGCCATTTTCTTGTAGAGGACCACCCACATCGTTATCAATCGTCTTGGGAATCCCGGTGCAAACCAACTCCAGATCGTTTTCCTTAGCCAATATACTTATCCTATCAGCCGTATCCATTGAGTCGCCGCCGCCGCAGTAGAAGAAATAACCGATGTTGTGGGCCTTGAATACTTCCACAATTCTATTTAAGTCCTCGTCATTTCTTATCTTGTATCTGCAACTGCCGATAGTTCCTGCCGAGGGAGTCCTCTCTAACAGAGCTATTTGCCGGGGAGACTGGGTGGAGATATCGATTAACTCCTCTCGGAGAACACCAAGTATCCCCATCCTGGCCCCGTATATCTTGCCCACTTTCTTGGAAGGAAGCAACTGATCGATCGCCCCCCGCAGGCTGTTGTTTATCACTGCGGTTGGGCCTCCCGACTGGGCGATAACTGCATTGCTTCCCATTCAAGCTCTCCCTCCTACTTATTGTAACTGACTACCTTGTTATCTCCCTTTCGGGACGACCGGCTAACATCCACTCTGTATGAAATTCTCTTATCTTCCCCTCATCAGTGGCCATGATTCCAGGATCTTCTGCACCTCTTGTCTTAAAGTAGCCATGAGCGCCAAAGTAGTCTCTCTGCAACGCCGCCACCTGGGCAGAAACCATTAAAGGAGTCACCAGTTGAAGGATATAGTCATAGGCACTGTCCATAGCCAGAGCAGGCACTCCTGCACTGTGAGCTATATGAATAAAACGCACCAAGTTATTTATATTTTCCTTGACAGTCTTGGCGAACCTGGGAGCAGCCAACAGATTCGGTATCTGGGGATTCTCTTCGTAGGCCCGGGTGATTTCATCTAAGAACTGGGCCCTGATTATGCAGCCACCTCGCCACCCTCGGGTGATATTCCCCATATTGAGGTTGAAGCCATAGTGTTCTGAGGCCGCTTTCAATAAACTCAAACCCTGGGCATAAGAGGCAATTTTAGCCACATATAAGGCGTCGTGAGCGATCTGGACAAGATCGGCCCTCTCCGTTTTCTCCCTTGCTTTCCCAAGATTCAAATCTTCGCTCATCTTTAACCGCAACTCTTTATCTTGAGACATCTCCCGAGAGAAAACAGCCGCCGCAATGGTGGGAACAGGGACTAATAACTCTAAGGCGCTTTGTACCGTCCAGGTTCCCGTTCCCTTCATTCTGGTGATATCGGCGGTTCTGTCTACCAGGTATTCATCTGTCTGCTTATCTTTTTCCCGCATACCATCCGCTGTAATCTCAATGAGATAAGAACGAAGCACATCATTCTGTCCGTTCCATTTAGTCATAATGTCGGCGATCTGTTCCGAATTCATATTAGAAGCATTTTTGAGGGTCCAAACGGTTTCGCCGATCAGTTGCATATCGCCGTATTCAATCCCATTATGGGTCATTTTTACGAAATGTCCAGCGCCGTGGGGACCGATATAAGAAACACAAGGAACCCCATCTCCGGCTTGGGCAGCAATATCTTCAAACAGTTTCTCCACCAGTTTGTAGGCCTCTAACTGTCCCCCGGGCATAATTGCTGGCCCCTTCAGTGCCCCCTCTTCTCCTCCGGAAACGCCTGTGCCAATGTACAGAAACCCTTTTTCAGAAAGCTCAGTATTTCGCCTCATCGTATCTTTAAAATAGGAATTTCCACCATCAATTATCAAATCGCCTTTGTCTAACAAGGGGAGGAGCTTTTCAATAAAGGCATCCACCGGAGCCCCTTCTTTCACCATAAGCATTATCTTCTTAGGTCGCTTCAATACACTGACTAAATCTTCCATGCTATAAGTGGGAAAGATATTTTTCTTCTTAGCTGGCCCTTCTGCAAAGGCCTGGGTCTTGGAAGCTGTCCTGTTAAAAACAGCCACGCAGTAACCCTTGCTTTCCATGTTCAGGGCTAAACTCCTCCCCATAACTTCCATCCCAATAAGCCCTATATCTGCTTTCTCCATATCTTACCCCTCAGTCGTTCTTCCAAAGTCTGCTTACACTCCCGAAAATGCATTAAATCCCCCGTCAATGGGGATGACTGTTCCCGTGACAAACCGGCTGGCATCGGCGGCAAGCCAAACACAAGCACCGATAAGCTCTTCCGGATCGCCAAACCTTCCCAGGGGAGTATGGGCAATGATCGTCTCCCCCCTGGTGGTTAATTTTTCGTTCTCATCCAAAAGAAGATACCGGTTTTGCTCGGTGAGGAAAAATCCCGGAGCAATGGCATTTACTCTTATCTTCTTGTTATATTCCTGGGCGAAATGGACAGCCAGCCACTGAGTGAAGTTGCTCACCGCTGCTTTGGCGGCCGAATATCCCGGTATTCTGGTCAGGGGGCGGAAGGCGTTCATAGAAGATATGTTAATGATCGAACCGCCTTCTTCGTTCTTCACCATAGTTTCTCCAAACACCTGAGAGGGAAAGATAGCCCCCCCGAAGAGATTCAGCGCTATAACCTTTTCTAATCCCTCAACAGGCAAGTCAAAGAAGTTCATCTCATCAGAGGTTGTCGCCCCTTTAGTATTTCCGCCGGCAGCATTGAGCAGTATGTCCACCTGGCCAAAATCCTTCATCACCTGGTCGTGGCAGAGTTCTATCTGTTCGGGGTCCAGCACATCTATGTGATAACCTTTAGCTTCTATCCGCTCGTTCAAGAGTCTCTCCACCACCTCCCCAGTGTCTTTGATATCGCAGACGGCGATCTGAGCACCTGCCTTCCCCAACCCTTTGGCGATCACCGAACCTAACACGCCTGCTCCACCGATAACCACCGCTTTTTTTCCGTTAAGGGCAAACATGTCCAAACTCATTTAAGTCTCCTCACACAAGCTCATCCAACGCTTTGAAGGATCAGGTCATCTCTTCTTGCTTGCCGCTGTCCGGTCGGCCATTCTGCCTCCGTGACTACGAAAGGTGCGGGTGGGGGAGAACTCGCCCAATTTATGGCCTACCATATTCTCAGTGATATAGACGGGAATGAACTTATTCCCATTATGCACCGCCAGAGTGTATCCTACGAATTCCGGCGAAATTGTCGAACGCCTGGCCCAAGTTTTGATAACCTTCTTCTCACCCGTCTCACTTGATTTGCGAATCTTCTTAAGAAGCTTGGGGTCGATATAAGGACCCTTCTTAATAGAGCGTGCCATCTGTTATTGTCCTCTTCTCTGAACTATCAGTTTATCGGATGATTTCCCTTTCTTTCTCGTCTTATACCCCTTGGTGGGTTTACCCCAGGGAGTGCATGGATGCCGGCCACCAGAGGTTTTGCCCTCTCCCCCTCCCATAGGATGATCAACGGGGTTCATTGCCACACCTCTGGTCTTTGGCCTCTTCCCTAACCATCTAGTTCTGCCCGCTTTGCCTAATTGAACATTCCCATGTTCTGCATTACCAACCTGCCCCACAGTGGCATAGCAATCCGAACTTACTGCCCGCACTTCCCCAGAGGGCAATCTCACCTGGGCATAGTTCCCCTCTTTCGCCATCAGCCGTACCGATGTACCTGCTCCTCGGGCCAATTGTGCCCCCTTGCCCGGAATCAGCTCAACACAGTGAATCACTGTGCCCAGGGGGATTCTCCTTAAGGGCAAAGCATTGCCTATCTTAGCTTCAACGTCTTCTCCTGAGATAACCGTATAATTAGCCTTCAATCCTATGGGGGCAGCAATATACCTCTTTTCTCCGTCGGCATAGACCAACAGAGCCACCCAAGCCGATCGATTTGGGTCGTATTCAATAGAACGTACCCGGGCAGGAATTCCTCTCTTGTCCCTCTTGAAATCCACAATCCGCAGTAGGCGCTTATGCCCTCCCCCTCTGTGCCTCAAAGTAATTCTACCTAAGTTATTTCTTCCTCCCGATTTTTTCACTGGCACCAGTAACGACTTCTCGGGCTCAGTCCCTGTCAGTTCTTTAAACGACAGACTTGTCTTAAATCTAAGTCCGGGAGTGATTGGTTTGTATTTCTTAATTGGCACTCTTACTATACCTCCTCGAATAATTCTATACTGTCTCCCTGTTTAAGGGTGACTATAGCCTTCTTTCGATCCGGTCTTCTTCCCTCAAATCTCCCAAATCGTCTGGGTTTCCCATGGATGCAAATAGTCCGTACCTGGGTAACACCTACACCAAAGATCTCCTCTATTGCTTTCCCTATTTCAATCTTATTAGCGTTCTTGGCTACTTCGAAGACATATTTGTTCTGTAAGTCCCTTAATTTCATTGCCTTTTCTGTAACCACTGGACGGATTATGAGTTTTCTGGCCTCGTTCATTCTAACAGTACCCCCGTGATTTCTTCCAGTCCGCTCTTAGTCAAAAGCAAGATCTTCGAGTCCAGCAAGTCATAAGCACAAACATTCTTAGCTAACTTCAATCTAAGGTAAGGAAGGTTGCGGCAGGACTTAATGATTTCAGCAGATTTGCTCCCAGTTAAGAATAGCACCTTCTGGCCGTCTTCAATTCCCACCACCCTGAGTAACTGGGCGATTTTCTTGGTCTTTGGTTCAGGAAGTGAGGGATCTTCAATCACAATTATCTGTCCCTGCTTTACCTTTAAAGAGAGAGCGGACCTTAGGGCCAATCGCCTGAGTTTCTTGGTGACCTTTAGATGATAAGGATGAGGATGGGGACCAAAGGCCACACCGCCTCCCACCCAGATCGGGGATGCAACTGTCCCTACTCTGGCTCTTCCAGTTCCTTTCTGCCGCCAGGGCTTACGGCCACTGGCTTTCACATCAGACCGCCCTTTCGTAGAAGCAGTACCCTGCCTGCGATTGGTCGAATATCCTTTCACTGCCATCCAGAGGGCATGCGGGTGAGGTTGGATACCGAATATTTGTCCAGGTAACTGCACCCTCCCCGCTTCTTGTCCTTCCGGGGTGAAGATCTTGATTGCTGTATTCATACTCTTCCCCATTTAGGTACTGCGTCTCAGGAAAATAATTCCATTCCTCGGTCCTGGTACGGCACCCTTAACTACTACTAAATTCCTTTCTGAGTCAACTTCAAGCACTTCTAAGTTTTTCACGGTCACATTTTCAGCACCCATCCTGCCGGCCATCCGCTGTCCTTTCCACACCCGTGATGGTGAAGCGGCGGCCCCAATAGAGCCAGGTGCTCGGTGCCGATCTGACTGGCCGTGGGTCTTGGGTCCACCGGCAAAACCCCATCTTTTGATGCTTCCAGCAAACCCTCTGCCTTTGGACACCCCTTGAACGTTCACCTTCTCTCCCACCTTAAAGATCTCTGCATTGATCCAATCTCCAGGTTTGAATTGCTCTTTCCCATCAGTGTGAAATTCTTTCAACACTCTCATTGGCGGAACCTTAGCTTTCTCGAAGATAGCTCGCAAGGGACGAGCAGCATTTTTAGGTTTAATCTCACCAAAACCAAGCTGCACAGCATCATAGCCATGCTTCTCTTTTTTCCTGATTCCCACTACAGGACAGGGACCAGCCTGAATTACGGTGGCTGCCACCGAATCCCCATTATCCTTAAATGTCTGTGTCACACCTACTTTTCTGCCAATTATTCCGTTCATCTTATACCTTAATCTCCACATCTACTCCCGTCGGCAGATCCAATTTCATCAATGCGTCTACAGTTTGGGGTGTTGAGTCGTAGATTTCGATCAATCTCTTATGGATTCTCATCTCGAACTGTTCACGAGATTTTTTGTCTATATTAGGAGAGCGAAGCACGGTGTAGACTGTCCTTTTTGTGGGCAGAGGGATAGGACCCAACACCCTGGCTCCACTTCTTTTCACAGTTCGGATTATGTCATCGACCGAACGATCCAGCATTGCATGGTCGTAAGCTTTGAGTCTAATTCTGATTTTTTGAGTTGCCACTTATCAACCTCCTGAAGAAAAGGTCATTTGCCCCGTAGGGTGCGAAGTTACCCACTGGGCGAGCCATGAAATTTAGTGATGATCTGGTCAGAGATTGACTGAGGGACCTCTTCGTATTTAGAAAACTGCATAGTATAAACAGCCCGCCCTTGAGTGAGAGATCTGAGTCGGGTGGCATAACCGAACATTTCGACAAGGGGAAGCACTGCAGTGATCACCTGAGCATCGGAACGGGGAAATATCCCCACGATGCGTCCCCGTCTTGAGTTGAGATCACCAACGACCTCCCCCATATAGTTCTCCGGGACAATGATTTCCACATCCATCACCGGTTCTAACAGGTAAGGATCAGCCTTCCTTGCCCCTTCTCTGAATGCAATAATTCCCGCCATCTTAAAGGCCACCTCAGAGGAGTCTACCTCATGGTAAGAACCATCATACAAAGTAACCTTAACATCCTCTATTGGATATCCTGCCAAGCCTCCGTTAATCAGCGCCTCCTTCACTCCTCCGGCTACAGCGCGGATGTATTCCCGAGGAATGACTCCTCTAACTATCTTATCCTCGAAGATGAAACCCGTCCCTGGTTCAGAGGGCTCCAATGCGAGCCATACATGTCCGTACTGTCCCCTTCCTCCCGACTGACGAATAAACTTGCCTTCACTGGTAACAGCTTTCCGGATTGATTCCTTATAGGCAACCTGAGGACTGCCCACATTGGCTTGAACGTTGAATTCGCGAGACATACGGTCAGTGATAATCTCCAGGTGTAGTTCTCCCATGCCACCAATCAGAGTCTGCCCTGTTTCCTTGTTAAACGAGACATTGAAAGTGGGATCCTCCTCAGCAAGTTTCTGCAACGCGTCTTCCAGCTGTTGCTGATCGGCTTTTGTCTTGGGCTCAATGGCAATATAGACCACCGGCTTGTCGAACTCCATTGATTCTAAGATAAGAGGATGGCTCTTCTCGCACAGTGTGTCACCTGTCTTCGTGCCCTTCAAACCCACAGCAGCAGCAATATCCCCGGCATAGAGCTCTTCTCTATTTTCCCTCTTATTGGCATGCATCTGAAGAATTCTGCTGATTCTTTCCTTCCGCTCGAGGGAAGGATTGTAAACATGAGACCCTGCTTTCAACACTCCTGAGTACACCCGCAAGAAGGTCAATCGTCCCACATAGGGATCGGTCATAACCTTAAAAGCAAGGACGGCCAGGGGGTCCCTGTCAGAAGGTTTTCTTTTCACCTGTTCTCCCGTCAGGGGGTGTTTCCCGATTATCTCTCCAACATCCAAAGGCGAGGGCAAATAGTTCACTACACCATCTAATAGCCGTTGGATTCCTTTATTTTTGGCAGCAGAGCCGCAGAACACCGGGAATACACTCACATTGAGCACTGCTTTGCGCAGAGCACTCCTGATCTGTGTTGGGGGGATCTCTTTGCCCTCAAGAAAACTCTCCATAAGATGATCATCATAGTCAGACAGGGCTTCCAGCATCTGCTCTCGATACTGATCTACTTGAGGTTTCAGATCTTTAGGGATGGGATTCTCAGTAAAAACTACTCCAAAGGTATCGTCTTGGTAGGTGACGGCCTTCATAGTAATAAGATCTATCAAACCCGTGAATATATCGCCAGAACCAATAGGCAACTGTACAGGCACAAAATTCTCGCCTAATTTGTCTTTCAACATATCCAATGCATAGTAGAAGTTAGCTCCCACTCTGTCCATTTTGTTTATGAAGGCAAACCTGGGGATGTTATATCGATCTGCTTGCCGCCACACCGTCTCTGACTGTGGTTCCACTCCGCCAACGGCGCAGAAGATACCGATGGCCCCATCCAATACTCGCAGGGATCTCTCTACCTCGGCGGTGAAATCCACATGCCCAGGTGTGTCGATGATGTTTATCCGATAATCTCTCCAGAAACAGGTCGTTGCTGCCGAGGTGATGGTGATACCCCGTTCTTTCTCCTGCTCCATCCAATCCATCGTTGCTGAACCCTCATCCACCTCCCCCATTCTGTGGAGCCTACCGGTGTAATAAAGGATCCTCTCGGTGGTTGTAGTTTTGCCTGCATCAATATGGGCAATGATTCCGATATTGCGGGTATTTTCCAGTGAATATTGTCTGGGCATAATTTGTTGCAAAAGTTCGGTAAAGTATGTCTTTTTGTAGATTAAAGCAGGGGTGTGATTTCTCGCTACGCTCGAAATGACAACAGCGTTAGCTGAAATGTTACAAGTTGCTACCAACGATAGTGCGCAAATGCCTTATTAGCCTCTGCCATTCTGTGGGTGTCATCCCGTTTTTTGATAGATGCACCCTCTCCCTTGGAAGCTGCAAGTAACTCCGCTGCCAAGCGTTCTGCCATAGTTTTCTCCGAACGGGACCTGGTGAAAGAGATTATCCACTTTATAGAAAGGGCAAGTTTGCGCTCCGATCTCACCTCCACCGGTATCTGATAGGTCGCCCCCCCTACTCGACGGGGCTTAACCTCTACAACCGGCTTGACATTCTCTGCCGCCTTTTGGAAAACCTCTAAGCCGTTTTGTCCAGTATTTTCTTCCACTAAGTCTATTGCTCTGTAAAATATAGACTCGGCTACACTTTTCTTCCCTTGCCGCATCAGGTTGTTGACGAATTTCGTCACCAAAACACTGCCATATTTGGGATCGGGTAACAATTGCCGTTTCTCTGGCCTTCTTCTTCGCGGCATCTATTCCTCCTTCATATATCCTTTAATGAATCCCTTGGGTCAATATCAATCTGGTTTTGAGGAACAACAAATAGTTAGGATGAAATACTCAGCCACTAAGGCACCCCGATACGGTCATTCTTCCTACGGGGCAGGCAAAGATACAAAAGAACCCAAATCACCTAATTGTTTAATCTTCCTGCCTTGCTGTCTTCGTGGCTAAATCCTTATATTAAGATTTAGGTCTTTTAGCGCCGTACTTAGAGCGAGATTTCTTTCTGTCCTCAACTCCGGCTGTATCCAACACTCCTCGAACAATATGATACCTAACACCAGGAAGGTCTTTAACTCTTCCTCCTCTGACCAAGACAATGGAGTGCTCTTGAAGATTATGTCCCTCCCCTGGTATGTAGGCAGTTACCTCTATACCAGTAGTTAGTCGAACTCTGGTCACTTTTTTCAGTGAGGAATTCGGCTTCTTAGGGGTCAAAGTGTAAACACGAGTACAAACTCCTTTTCTTTGGGGACAATTCCTTAAAGCTGGAGCTGAGTTCTTCTTGGTAACCTTTTTTCGTCCTTTTCTAATTAGCTGATTTATAGTCGGCACTTAATACATCCTCCTTCTCAGCGGTCTGTTCTGGGACAACGGAAACTGAGGACACCTGAGGTGTCAAATCACTTTCCAACGAGGTCTCCTGTTCAATGGTCACATTGTCGGTCTCCGCAAAAGATATTCCTCTGTATCGAGGTGCTCCTGTTCCGGCAGGAATAAGCCGCCCGACAATAACATTCTCCTTCAACCCAGCCAGCCCATCGACCTTGCCCTGCACTGCCGCATCGGCAAGCACTCGGGTTGTTTCCTGGAATGAGGCTGCTGAGATAAAACTGTCGGTCATCAGGGCAGCTTTGGTTATCCCCAGTAGCACG
>DAOVDP010000172.1 GCA_030669445.1 Candidatus Latescibacterota bacterium
GCGCCATCACCGGTGTCAGATATATCCAGCAGCGTTGGGCCAGCGAAATCCACCGGAGTTGATGTAGTTTTGCCAGCCTCTCTGATCCTTATTCGGATCTGGCAAGGACCAGGGGCCGGACTCGATTTACTTGGCCTTAAGAAGACCCATTTGGCCAAAGTCCCCTCAGTCCCAGCGGTACCCAGGGATTTGTAGCTGGTGTTAAAACCCCCTACTTCTGCCGTAGCAAAAGACCCATAGTCTCTGTCATTCTGGCGAAGCTTGGCGGTGAGTTCGTAGGCTGTTCCCTCGGTCAATCCGGTCACTTCGAGAAAGAAAGCAAAGGGTGTCTGCTGCGAGTGGGCAGCACTAGCATAAAGCGGCATTACCTCGATGGTTGGGGTGATCTCTGCCCAGACTATCCCGACGGCTGCTACCACCACAGTTAGCAAAAGTATCGACAACTTTTTCATCAGAACCTCCTTGCAATTTAGGTAAGGGTTAACTCTGTCAGATACATTTCCTCTTAAGGAGGATTGGCAACGAACGCCGAAAACTTACGGGCATAAAGCCCGACACTAAAAGGGGCTCTTATGGCTCCCTTGGCTCCACTACAGCGTTTATCCCTTCATAGTTGTCTCCTTTCCACTTTGTCTTTCGCTCACAGTTATCTAATAAATCCCACCAGAGCTGAACCGTGATTGGGGAAGAACTCCCCGCTATCCGTTGCCTACGGTGATGGTCGCAACTTTCGTGCCAGGCAATAGAAATACCCTTCAGAGATTCCCTATATTGTTAGTAATAGTCAGTTGTAAAGATGTTTCGATTTGGGTTTGAAATCTGCCTTACAATGTAGACAGAACAGTTATGTTCAATATCTGACACCTGTTTTCTGCTTGATTCTCTTATTTGTTTGAATTTAAAATAGTTATCTCTACCATTGGAATTGTTCAATATCTGACAGTGATCTTCTTTGCTGACTATCCACATTATCGTAGTGGTCTGATTTTAGCAAGGTTATTCCAATTATGGTCACTGTTCAATTCCCGGCACCAAGTCCCATCCCTGCCGGGGATAAATCCGGCACTACTGGCTGCTTTCACAATCTGTAGAGAACCCCCTTGATGGGACATAGAATCGGCCGTTTACGGGGACAAGCCTTCTACACTGTGGCTTGCCGGTGCCCTTGAATCTGTGTAATGTCTCCAATTGAGGCATTTTAAAAATTCCATTGACACCTGAGGTTCTCAGGGTTATATTTCAACCGTAGAAAGGAGAGCCCTATGCTCTGGAGAGTCGAGATAAGCACAAGATCGGAGATATCCAATGCCTTAGCAGGCGGCATTAAGAAAGATATAGAAGACCTCGGCATAAGAGGAGTGAAAGAACTCAGAATAACCCAGGTTTATCTTATTGAGGGTGCCCTCTCCGAACCTCAGATAGTCCGGATATGCGAGAAACTGCTGTGCGACAGCATAACCCAGGAATATGCTTATAGAGGAGAGACGAGAGAGAAAAGAGGAATCTCAAGGATCGAGAGTCGAGAGTCCGAGAGGAGGGCAGATCTACATACCATAGAAGTGGCATATAATCCCGGTGTTATGGATCCCGTGGAGGAGAGTACCAAGAAAGGAATAAGGGATAGGGGGATTGGCGGAGCCAAGTCGGTCAAAACTGCCCGCAAACACCTCATCCGGGGAGAACTTTCCCCACAGCAGATCGACACCATCTGCGAAAAACTTCTGCTCAACAAGTTAATCCAGCATGTGGTGAAAGAGGAGGAGAAGATCTCCCTGCCATCTGCGGCCTATGATTTTAGACTGCTTCATGTAGATCTCTTAAGCGCCGACCAACCAGGCTTAGAGAGAATAAGCAGGCAAAGGCAGCTTTTCTTGGACCTTACAGAAATGTTGGCCATCAAGGACAATTTCACCCGGCTGGGGAGAAATCCCACCGATGTTGAACTGGAAACCTTAGCCCAGACCTGGTCTGAACACTGCGTGCACAAAACCTTTAGGGGATTGATTGAATTCCAGGGCGAAGTGATTGGCAACCTTATGAAGTCCACCATCTTCAGGGCAACTGAAGAGCTGAACAAGCCCTGGTGTATCTCTGTATTCAAAGACAATGCTGGCATCATCTCTTTTGACCAGGACTACAGCATCTGCTTCAAGGTAGAGACTCACAACCACCCTTCGGCCTTAGAACCCTACGGAGGCGCAGGCACAGGTATTGGTGGGGTAATCAGAGACCCTCTGGGCACGGGCCTGGGGGCCAAACCCATCCTGAATACCGATATCTTCTGCTTCGGCCCTCCGGATTATCCTCACGAAAAATTGCCTAAAGGGGTGCTCCATCCAAAGCGGATTATGAAAGGTGTGGTAGGCGGAGTCCGGGACTACGGAAACCGGATGGGGATACCAACGGCCAACGGCTCTATCTTCTTCGATGAAGGCTACCTCGCCAATCCCTTAGTCTACTGTGGAAATGTAGGTCTCATCCCCAATTGGGCCTGTCAGAAACGGGTGAACCCCGGTGACTTTATAGTCGTAGTGGGCGGCAGAACTGGTCGGGATGGCATCCACGGAGCCACCTTCTCCTCTGGGGAGCTGACCGAAGAGTCGGAAGAAACCTCCAGTGGGGCAGTGCAGATCGGAAATCCCATAATGGAAAAGAAGATGGTCGATACTCTGCTTCAAGCCAGGGACGCAAAGCTGTACAGCGCCATCACCGACTGCGGTGCTGGGGGACTTTCCTCGGCCGTGGGTGAAATGGGAGCCGAGATCGGGGCCACTGTGGACTTAGAGAAAGTGCCGCTTAAATACAGCGGGCTCGGGTATACGGAGATCTGGATCTCTGAGGCCCAGGAGAGGATGGT
>DAOVDP010000094.1 GCA_030669445.1 Candidatus Latescibacterota bacterium
CCTGGTAAAGGGTGTTGTTCTGCTCGTCTGATTCAGTGATCTCATCCTCAGAATCTACATCTATCCGGAACAGGGTTTGAACTGTCCTGTGCCAAGGCACCTCCAGCGTCACACAGTATCCTCCTGGGGGAATAGGTGGTAGGACTCTCTCTCTGAAAACCCAGCCGAAAGCAGAAGAATCTCCCTGGATGGACTCAAAGCCATCAACCCAAAAGCCTGACTCCACCGGGGCGTCGCCCAGGTTTCTTATGGTCACCAAGAACCTGTCTTTCTCCGGCGAAAACCGGATGTCGCCGGGAGAGACAGACAGATCGGGCAGGGGATTTTCACCGGCGGCGAATTGGGCTAAAGCAGCCACCTGCAGCCGAGTGGCCCGGGCAATTAGGTCGAAATTAATATGGTAATCCAGGCTGTCGCTGGAGATGACATCGTCTATGCTGTCGTACGCCTTATTTGTTTCCTCCGGGGGGTAACTCTCAATGCCAAACGCAGCATCGTATCCCAGCTCCCAGAAAGAGGCATGGTCACCACGGTCGGCAAGAGGGTCAATCCTTTTGTCTAAGATCAGACCAATCTCGTAGATATCGTTTGTCTCTTCCATTAGATCAGCCAGCCATTGAGAGCGGGGATTGGCTATAAGCACCATCCCAGGCTGTTCGTTGTGGGCAATCATATCATAGTTAATGACACCTAGGATATTGTCCCCTCTTTCTGCTGCTTCTCGGACGTAGAATTTGCTCCCCCACATTCTGAACTCTTCACCGGAAAAGAGGATAAACTTGATGGAAAACGGAAATTCGCCTTTCGAGTTGGCCAGCACCCTTGCGGCCTCCAAGACTGAGACTACTCCGCTGCCGTTATCGTCGGCCCCAGGAGCGGGGTCGCTCCTCCAGTCCCAGCCGGGGGTGTTGCGTCCGGTGTCATCGTAGTGGGCGCAACAGATATAGTAACCGTCGCCTTTTCCCTTCAGCGTTCCCACTATATTATACATTATGCTGTCATCTGGGGTATGCTGGAAAGGCAGAACCTCCACCAAACTGCTGTCTCTCAGAGCCTGGATCAGTTGCTGCCGGATATAGCTGCCGGCTGAGTTCCAGCACTCAGGATGTCGGGCATAGCGGGTCCGTAAGTTCTCTCTGTGATTGTTGTAAGGTTTAGTTGGATCCTTGTATACCAGTTGTGCCAGATCTTCTTCTATTTGTATTTGGTCGCGATTTACCTTTTCTATGAGACCGGCAACAGAGTCTTTCCTTCCGGGAAGAGCCTGAGAGGTCTGAATAAGAAAAAACAACAGAAAAAGAGAACTCCCCAGACCAAAGACTCCCCTCATCCTTTCCCTCGTTTTCAGAAAGAACATCACTTAACCACAACAAGCTTCCTGCTGCAGGTAGAGTCTTCAGCAAGCAAACGGTAGATATAGACGCCAGAGGCCACTTCCTGACCGAATCTGTCCTTGCCGTCCCAGCGGGCGGTGTAGTAACCCAACTGTTGATGAGTAGCAACAAGAGGACGGACAAGCCGGCCGGCGACGTCATAGATATTCAAGGAGATAAAAGTAGGGGAAGGAACCCGATAGCCGATAGTTGTCCATCTTGAAACCGGATTGGGATAAGCTTGAAAAAGCATAGGCTTGATAGGGCAAGGGAGAGAAGACTGGGGAGTTTCTTCCACATCGGTACTCAATCTGGTGGTAGTGGTGAAAACCACCTCTCTCTCCTCCCCTTTCGTCAAGTCTGGATCGCCCTGTTTCCACACATAAAGCAGCGCGAAATTATCCGTCACCACCGCCCGATAGGCATCAGTGTACTCAACCTGTGGATTTTCAACCCTGCAGGGCAGCATCACTATCGGATGTCTGTTGCCCCATTTACTTGTAAACCCAGGTTTGCCATCCTCGTTCATAGTTATCCTCACCGTCACTGTATCTCTGTCTGCTCCGGATCTCACACTAATTTCACTTCTATAAAGGGGGTCTCTTACCGGCTCTATTCTTACATCCAGAGCCGGATCACCATAAAGGGCGGCATAGTCCCTGTCCGCTGGAGTTGAACCTGGAGTGTCGTTTTCCAGATCGAAAACTATTGCCTGGTTGCTAAGGAAAAAGGCCTCCGGCCAGGTGCATTGGTTCTGGATGAAGAAGTAGGCGGCCGTGCCCCCAAGCTGGTAGCTATTGCGTCCTTCCGGCGTAACATACCCAGCATACATATACGCCCCTCCACTGTGTAACCAGGCCAAGACCATCGAATCCTCCATCTGGAGGATTTTCCCGATGTAACAGTTACCCAATCCGCAGTAGATTTTAGGATTGGTTGAATCTATGTTTATGTCGTCACCCTCGTAGGGATCACCGTAGACCTGTCCATCCCTTGATCGGAAGAACCCCTCTTTGTCCGAAGTTGGGTAGTGAAGCTGCCATCTATTCACATTTCCGTGGCCACTGGTGATAAAAATATCATACTGGTTGCTGTTTAGCTTCTCTACTAAGAAGGGAGTGCGGTCGGTGGGGCATTCGACAGTGTCCACAATAGTACCATCGGGATATTTAACCCACATCTTGTTGTAAGTCCCTTCTGAAGTGGCGATACCTTCTTGGACATAAGGTAGCCATTTTTTGCTGGTGCCGGATAGTATCCTGCGGACTCGAAATCCGGAGATACTCACAATTCTCAAGGCGTCCTGCGGGGTGTAACCGGTCACTATCCCCCAGATGGCATCTCCGTAAGGATCATCATCAAGCTCCCGGGTGAGTCGATGTATCGTCTTAACCACATAGTCCCTCGAATCCAGAGGCTCAAGGACAAAGCAGACATACTTAGGAGACATCTCCTTTAAGCTATCTAATACCTGACTCACTCCAAGATCATACACAAGGACCTCCCCCTGGTATTTTGCTTTTAGTGTATCTACCACCTCTGCCCACTCTGGCTTGGCCAAGGTTTGGTCTTTTACCACAATGGCATAGCCCCCCGCGTAACTTCCCCTTGTACTAAACACCAGGGCAATGAGGAGAACAAACAGAGCAAGAAATAGCCTTTTCATAGTTTACTCCTTGTGGTTGAAGGTTGTGTAAATGGACGAGGACTGTTAAATATATTCAACCGAGTTTTATCTGTCAAGCGAAACTCGCTTGAGGAAAATAGCGCAAACTTCCCTTTCGTTTATGGTGAGCTTGAAAAACTCGCGTTGTTTAACATATGCTCATAAAACAGCTTGGAGAGATCTACTGAATCTTCTGCTTTGCCTTATTCCACAAGGCGTCCATCTCTTCTAAACAAACTGTCTGAGGGGTCTTGCCCTGGTGCCCAAGCTCCGATTCGATAAATTTGAATCGGCGGATAAATCGGTTGGTACTTCCCTGGAGTGCTTCTTCAGGGCAAACGAGCAGAAATCGAGCCAGATTAACCAAGGAAAAGAGGACATCTCCCATCTCTTCCTCGACTTGTTGGGGATCTTTCTGACTGCGGGCCTGTTTAAGTTCGGCCAGTTCTTCCTCCATCTTCTCTACCACCCCAGCAGGATCTTTCCAGTCAAACCCCACCCGTGCCGCTTTCTCCTGTACCCTTTGCGCCCGAAATAAGGCGGGCAGATTAGAAGGCACACCGTCAAGCACTGATCCCTTACCCTCTGTTTTTTTTATTCTTTCCCAATTCACCAGGACTTCCTCTGCGTCCTTAATCTTCGCATCGCCAAAGACGTGAGGGTGGCGTCTCTTAAGCTTCTCTATGTTGGTGGCAATTACATCACTGATATTGAACCGCCCTTCTTCTTCAGCTATCTGGGCATGGAACATCACTTGAAGCAGAAGGTCGCCCAGCTCTTCTTTTAGGTTCTGGTCGTCCCCTTCGTCAATAGCTTCTGCCACTTCGTAGGCCTCCTCGATTAAGCACCGTCTAATCGACTGATGAGTCTGTTCTCTATCCCAGGGGCAGCCGTCTTTACCTCGCAAGCGGCGTAGTAGTTCCCCCAGCTCCTTAAGTTCGGCCATTTCTGTCCTTTCCCTGTTAGTTAAGAGACATCTGCTGGTCGCACCAGAATTCCGTTCTCCTTGAGAAGCGCAGTGGCGACTCCATCCCCCTCGCTCAGCCTACCCTGGCAGTAAATCTGACCACATCCACAGGAGGGGCTTTTTTGCTTCATCACTACCTCAGTGGCTTCGACTAATTGCGCCAACCGGAGGCTTTCTTGGGCACCCCTTATGAACTCAGCGGTAACATCCTCACCGGTCTCACAGTAACAAACCCTGGCCCGGCCTAAGAGGACATCTTGACCGTCGCCACCTACGATCTCAGAACAGGGTCGAGGCGTGGATAGTCCTCCCAATTGCTCAGGACATATCGGCAAGGCAATCCCCTGACGCACCCACTCTACTACCTCTTCTGAGCGGGAATTATCCCCGTCATGGCGACAGTTCAGACCTGCCAGACATGCACTCACGATGTATCTTATCGCCATCAGCTCCCTTCAAAGGCACTCCATCTTTCAACACGATCTCCCTTCTGCTCTCTGCCTTCCAGCGAAGGGAAATCCTTATGGAATCCTTGGGCAGAAGCCCTTCTGCCTTTTCGGCCCATTCGATCAGACAAATTCCGAAACCATAGAAATATTCCTCACAGCCCAACTGGTAGAGTTCTTCAATGTTCTTGGTTCGATATAAGTCGAAATGGTATACTGGCAAACGGCCCTGGTATTCGTTAATGATCACAAAAGCAGGACTGGTCACCGGATCAGTGACCCCCAGGCCCTGGCAAATGCCTTGAATCAAACAGGTCTTGCCGCTGCCCAGCTCGCCGGTCAAGGCCACTACCGCACCGGGGTGAAGAAAGTCCGCCAGCTTCTGCCCCAGCCTTTGGGTCTGCTCAGGACCCTCCGTTATCCATCTGTATTCCATCTGTATTCCATCGTTCTCGCTATTTGCCCTTCATCACTATCACTGGCAGGATCATCTCCTCTAAGGAAATGCCTCCGTGCTGTAAGCTCTGCCGATACCGGCGTTCATATTCGTGAAACCCAGTAGGATAGACAAGAAAATAGTCCTCCTTCGCCAGGATGAAATTCGTAGCAGGGCCAAACCGTGGAAGTTTGAACTTCTTCGGGTCTTTAATCAGAATAGCCCCTTTGGAGTCACAGTTCAGGTTGTTTCCATATTTATATCTCAGACTCACAGATGTATGTCGGTCGCCGTAAACTACATTTGCCCTTCGGCTGAGGATACTCCCGTGGTCTGAAGTGAGCACGACCACAGCATCAGTCTCGGCGATATTCCTCAACACCTCCAACAGAGCAGAGTGAGCAAACCAGGATTTAGTGAGAGACCGAAAGGCAGCTTC
>DAOVDP010000018.1 GCA_030669445.1 Candidatus Latescibacterota bacterium
TTTCCCAGGAGAGTTTGACGGCGTGAAATATGTGGACGAATATTCCGACGCTGAAATTGTTCAAAAATTGTTAGCTAAAATCCATTCGACCTCCCAGGGTCACCCGAAGCGAATAGTTCTGATGGAGGTCTGTGGCACGCATACTATGGCCATCTTCCGGTCAGGACTGCGGAGGTTGCTTCCCTCAAACATCCGTCTTCTTTCTGGGCCGGGTTGTCCTGTGTGCGTCACCCCCAATCATTATTTAGACAAAGCTATTGCTTATGCCAGGAAAGATGATGTAGTCATAACCACTTTTGGCGATATGGTGAGGGTGCCCGGTTCCAGTTCCAGTTTAGAGAAAGAGAAGAGTTGCGGCGGCGATGTGGTTGTAGTTTACTCCCCTCTGGAGGCGTTGAAGATAGCCCAGGAGAATACTGGAAAGAAGATAATCTTCTTAGCAATAGGGTTTGAGACCACCGCTCCCACAGTGGCGGCTACCATCAAAATTGCTCAGGAGAAGAATATTCAAAACTTCTTTGCCTTTTCCGGGCATAAACTGATTCCACCAGCTATGCAAGCGCTGGTTAGTTATAAAGATCTAGATATCGATGGTTTTATCTGTCCGGGCCATGTGAGCACTATTATCGGCAGCAAACCCTATGAGTTTATTTCTGAGCAATACAATATTCCTTGTGTAGTTACAGGATTTGAACCTTTGGACATAGTGCAGGCAATCTTTATGCTCACCCAACAAATAGTTAATCCAGAGGCTCCCAAAGTGGAGATACAGTACAGACGGTCAGTAAGAGAAGAAGGTAATCTCAGGGCCTTAGATTTGATGAAAGAGATCTTTGAGGTTGAAGAATCAGACTGGCGCGGCCTGGGGAGTATTCCCGAAAGTGGATTGAAGATCCAGGAGGGCTTTTCGGCCTGTGACGCTGAAGCCAATATCCCGGTGCAAGTGGAGGAAACCAGGGAGAATGAAGCATGTATCTGCGGAGCAATACTCAGAGGAGTCAGCACGCCATTGGACTGTCCACTGTTTGGCAAGGTATGTACCCCGGAGAACCCTGTTGGCCCCTGCATGGTCTCTTCCGAAGGGACCTGTGCCGCCTATTTTAAGTATGGAGATTATGGAAAATAGAGAGAAAATTCTGTTAGCTCACGGCAGCGGCGGCAAACTGATGCGCAGCCTTATTAAGGAAGTTTTCCAAAAGAACTTCAGTAATGAAATTTTGGATGAGCTTTCCGATTCCGCCGTTATTAAACTTCCTCCATCCCCAAAGGGGGATTCTCGGCTCTGTTTCACCACAGATTCCTATGTGGTCAAGCCGCTCTTTTTCCCGGGGGGAGATATAGGTAAACTGGCAATCTGTGGGACGATCAATGATCTTGCGGTCGTAGGTGCCAAGCCGTTGTATATATCCTGTGGTTTTATTATTGAAGAGGGCTTAGACTGGGAGGTTCTGGAGAAGATCACCGAATCGATGGCCCAGGTTGCTGCCGGTGAAAGGGTGAAGATTGTCACTGGTGATGTCAAAGTGGTAGAACGCAACAGTGCAGATAAACTCTTTATTAACACCTCTGGTATTGGAATACGAAATGAAGGAGTAGATCTCTCTCAACAGGCGATATTACCTGGGGACAAGATTATTATCAACGGCACCATCGGTGACCACGGGCTGGCTGTGCTGGCTGCAAGAGGGCAGTTTGATTTTCAGACCGAGATAGTAAGTGATTGTGCCCCCCTGTCGGACTTGATTATGACGATTATTCGAAGTTCAAAGAATATCAAATTTATGCGTGACCCGACTCGAGGGGGAGTGGCCACTGTTTTGAATGAGATAGTCAGTGGAATGGATTTCGGTGTGGAAATCTCTGAGGAGGATATTCTCCTAAAAGAGCAAGTGAAGGCCCTATGCGAAATTTTGGGGTTTGACCCTCTGTATGTTGCTAATGAAGGCAAGGTGGTGGTCGTCGCATCAGGAGAAGATGCTGAACTTGTGCTGGAGCTAATGCGTCAACATCCTCTGGGGAGAGAGAGCCAGATCATTGGTGAAGTGGTGGAAACCCCGAAAGGAAAAGTTATAATGAGGACAAAGATCGGGGGTACTCGCATCATAGATATGTTAGTTAGCGAGCAATTACCAAGAATCTGCTGAGGTGGAGCGGGGACACACCAGAGGAGGTGAGTGATAGTTATTGCCAAGGCATCCCGCAGAAGAAGGCGAGATGCCTTTGTGGTTTTTCACACGATCACGCCAATCAGAGAAGAAGCAATAAAAGGCTTGACTGATTCGAGATAAAAAGTATATTTTAGGAGGTGATTTTAGAAGGCCCACTTCAATTTTTCTCTGAAGCAGGCTTAGTTTAGTGAGCCCGGAGGGTCTCGAACCCTCGACCACCGGCTTAAAAGGCCGGTGCTCTACCAACTGAGCTACGGACTCAAAGTAGGTAAAATATAATGTCTCTGTTCGGATTTGTCAACTAAAAATGATGAGAAATTCCTTCACAAGAATTACCAACAAGCGACAACTGGTGAGTCTCCACAATAAGGCGGTGGTGTTAAATCTCATCTACTGGTCCAAGAATGGTATCTCCAGAACCCAGCTTTATGAAAAGACCGACATCCGGCCTACCACCATCAGTCGGCTTACCAGTGAGCTTCTCTCTGAAGGGCTGATAAGAGTCTGTGGGTATGCACAATCCACTGGGGGACGCAGGCAGGAGCTTCTATCCATAAACAGAAAAGCCGGCTATGTTATCGGCATAGATATCGGTGCCGCTGAGATAGTGGGACTTACCAGCGACCTGAAAGCCGGGATAATCCAAAAGATCGTCCAACCCACCAGCAGCAAAGGCAAACAGGCCATTCTATCCCAGGTGGAGAACATAGTCACCGCCCTTAGCAAAGAGACAAGCAACATAATAGGGTTGGGAATTGTCACAGTGGGATTGTTGGATACGCGCAAGGGTGTCCTGCGCTTAGCTGCCAACATCAACGGCTGGGTCGATGTTCCCCTGAAGACTTGGGCAGAGGAGAAGTTCGATCTGCCTGTATTTATTGAAGGTTCAGTCAAGGCTATGGCCTTATGCGAGAAATGGTATGGTGCGGCTCAGAATGCAGAGGACTTTATTCTGGTGAACATCGGAGCCGGAGTAGGTTGTAGTGTGATCAGCGGCGGGAAAATCCACCGGGGGGTGAGCGAAACAGCGGGGGAAATAGGTCATATCTTCATAAAAGAGGATACCCCCCTCTGCAGATGTGGACACAGAGGGTGTTTAGAAACGTTAATATCTGGGCCAGCCATCGCCAGAACAGCTCGAGACAGCCTGAGTAAAGGAATCTCCTCCTCCATTTTCCCTGAGGGTAAAAGACCAGATGAGGTGACAGCAAAAGATGTAGCAGAAGCAGCCCACCGGGGTGATAAACTTGCCACAGAAATCTTTGAAAAAGCAGGTCAATATCTTGGATATGGTCTGACTACGCTGATCAATCTCATCAATCCGGAGATGATTATCATCGGTGGGGGTGTATCCAAGGCAGGTAGTCTGCTGCTGGAACCAGTGGAGAAAACAGTGCAGCAGTGTGCCCTTCAGATCCCCAGAAACGCTGTTCAGATCAGGCTCTCGTCCTTCGGCGACTTGCAAGGTGCCCTGGGTGCTACCACCTTAGTTTTAAAAGAGCTGTTGAAAATTCCCCAACTGCCCGCAATGTAACCTAAGATAAATACCAGGAGGAGAAAAATGTTAAAAAAGATAGAGTGTTTTATTCAACCCTTTAAGTTAGAAGAAATCAAGGATGCCTTAGCGGAAGCTGGTGTTGAAGGGATGAGCGTTACCGAGGTAAAGGGCTTCGGAAGACAGCATGGGTTTATCGAGGGAGAGAGGCGAAACAGAAAGGTCAAATTTCGACCAAAGACAAAACTGGAGATCGTAGTAGACGAAGAATTGGTGGAGAAGGTCATCTCCGACATCCAGAAGTTAGCCTATACCGGAACCATCGGCTCTGGTAAAATATTTGTAGTGCCGGTGGAAGATGCTCTCAGAGTCAGAACCCGAGAGACGGGCAGGAGCGCATTATATTAAACAAACGTCGAAGTATCTTTCATTTCTTTATTATGTTTTCTGAACGCAAAGGAGTTTAAGATGAAGCGCAACAGTCTCAATGCCTGGCGTATGGCACTTGAACAGTTGGATAGTGTGGCCGGACGTATTGGCCTGGATCCGGGGATCCATAAGATACTGCGGCATCCCAAAAGACAACTGATCGTCTCGATTCCTGTAAGGATGGACAATGGAAATACTCAAGTTTTTACTGGTTTTAGAGTTCAACACAATGTGACCAGAGGCCCGGCTAAAGGGGGAATAAGATACCATCCAGATGTGACCTTAGATGAAATGAAAGCTCTGGCTATGTTGATGACCTGGAAGTGTGCTGTAGTGGGAATACCCTATGGAGGAGCTAAGGGGGGGATCATCTGTGATCCCCCAGAGCTTTCCAGTGGAGAGGTGGAAAGACTAACCAGAAGATACGTTAGTGAGATCATCTCTTTTATTGGTCCAGAAAAGGACATACCTGCTCCCGATGTTAATACTAATCCCCAAGTTATGGCCTGGATTATGGATACCTTCAGTATGGACAGAGGTTATTCTGTCCCTGGAGTGGTGACGGGTAAACCTACCAGTATAGGAGGTTCCTTAGGCAGAAACACCGCAACGGCCAGAGGTGTTATGTATTGTATCTTTAACATCGCCAAAAAGCTTGGTTTTGATCCTTTAACCCAGGGATATGTTATCCAAGGTTATGGTAATGTGGGCGGGAATCTTGCCCATCTTCTTAACCAACAGGGCTGTAAGATCATTGCTGTGAGTGATGTAAAAGGAGGTATCTATAATAAAAAGGGGTTGGATCCGGACAAGGTCTCCGAGGCTATTCGGGAGAGTGGTTCGGTTATCGGTTTTACGGATGCTGAGAGAATCACCAATCAGGAGCTGTTAGCTCTTGACTGCGACGTTCTGGTCCCAGCCGCTTTGGAAAATCAGATCACCGAACAGAATGCAGATAAGGTAAAAACAAAGGTGATTGTGGAGGCGGCCAATGGGCCCACAACCCCTGAGGCGAGTGAAATTCTGGAGGATAGGGGCATCTTTGTTGTCCCGGACATCCTGGCTAATGCCGGAGGTGCTACCGTCTCCTATTTTGAATGGGTTCAAGGTATCCAGTTCTACTTCTGGAGTGAACGGGAAGTAAACCTCAAACTCCGAGATATTATGACCCATGCCTTCGAGACTGTGTTCAACCTGGCTTCAGAGCAAAAGGTGAGCATGCGCACAGCCGCCTATATGCTGGCAGTGGAAAAGGTTGCCGAGGCGATAAAAGTAAGAGGACTGTATCCATAGACCAAGACTTGACTGTCTAAAAAGTGAGGAAGTAAGTTGAAAGTTATTCTACTATTAGTGCTCATATTTTGCTCTTGTTTCTCCTGTCGGCCGGAGAAAGAGCAACCGGACGATCGCTTCCTTAAAAGTCGCACCCGAATGGTGAAGACCCAGATTGCCGCCAGGGGAATAACAGACAAAAGAGTGCTTGAGGCAATGATAAGGGTGCCCCGGCACCAGTTTGTCCCTAAGGTCTATCGCTACTTGGCTTACTCTGATCGGCCGTTGCCCATCGGTGAGGGACAGACCATCTCTCAACCCTACATTGTTGCCTTGATGACTGAGGCCCTGGGACTTAAAGGAGAAGAGAAGGTGTTAGAGATCGGGACCGGCTCGGGTTATCAAGCGGCGGTGCTTGCGGAGATAGTCAAAGAGGTTTACAGCATTGAGATAAACGAAAGGCTGGGGAAGAGTGCCCAGGAGAGATTGAAGCAATTAGGTTACAATAACGTCAAAGTGAAGGTCGGGGATGGCTACTTGGGATGGCCCGAATATGCTCCATTTGATGGGATAATCGTCACCTGTGCGCCGGAGGACATCCCTCAGCCTTTGGTAGAGCAGTTGGCCCAGGGCGGCAAGATGGTGATCCCGGTGGGCAGAGAAGACCAGGTACAAACGCTTTTTCTTCTGACCAAACAGGAAGAGAGGTTAAAGAAAAAGGCTATCATTCCTGTCCGCTTTGTCCCTATGACCGGGAAGGCCCAGAACAAGTAGCGCGGAGCCCCCTACACTACGGCACTACGGTTGCTCCAACATCCTCATCGCAATCTCCGCCGCCCTTTGCGTTGCACCCGGAGGACCAAGCCTCTCTTTCACCGCGGCCAACTGTTGGCGCATTATCCGGGTGCGATCTCTGTCTTTCAAGATCTCCAGTGCTTCTGCCGCAATCCTCTCCGGCCTGGCTTGGTTCTGAATAAATTCCGGGACAATCTGCCTGCTCGCCACGATGTTCACCAATCCAATATTGGAGACTCTGGCCACTGTTCGCCCAATCAGATAGGAGAGGGGAGCTATTTTGTAGAGAATAAGCATCGGCGTGCCCAGGATGCCCGCCTCTAAGGTCGCCGTCCCTGAGGCCACCAGAAGCAGGTCTGCGTGCGCCATCATCTCGTAGGGTGCTCCTTCTACAATTCTCACCTCAAAATCTATCCCGTTCACAGCCTGCTGGTAGAGGTAAATATCCACCCCTTCCACTCGGCTCACTGCCACTTGAAGTCCAGCAAACTTTCCTTTCAAAATCCTCGCCGTCTCCAGCATAACAGGAAGGAGTCTTTTCACCTCTTCTCCGCGGCTACCGGGAAGAAGTCCAAGTAGGGGAGCCTGCGGCGAGAGACTCCATTGTTGACAGAACTCCGTCTTGGACAGCTCTGATCTGACCACATCCAGCAGGGGATGACCAACAAACTCTGCATCTACCCCGTATTGGGCGAAGAAGGGAACTTCAAAGGGAAGAACGACCACCATTTTCGACACCCAGCGGGCAATCTTTCTGACCCGGGAGCGCCACCAGGCCCAGACCTGGGGGGCAATGTAGTACATCACCGGAATACCCAGGTACTTCGCCTTTTTTGCCAGCAGTAGGTTAAATCCGGGGTAGTCAATTAATATTAACAGCGCAGGGCGTCTCTGTTTCAGGAGAGATACCGTTTGAGAGAACACCCGACGGAGCAGAAGAAGCCTGCCGATCAATTCAGTAAATCCTATAACAGCCAAATCCTCCATTCGGCAGATGATTTCCACCCCGGCCTGTTGCATCCTGGGGCCGCCGATTCCAAAAAACGAGAGATCAGACCTTCTTTGCCTGATCTCTTCTACTAAGCAGGAGCCGTGCAGATCGGCTGAGGGCTCTGCTGCCACTATCATAATTGCAGTTGAGTCCTGTTTCACCTTCCTGACCTCACATCAGTCGTAGAGGGTTCCCTCGAAGACCACCTTGGCATCGCCCTCTAAGAAGATATTCTTAGCTCGGTTGTCCAGAATTTCAAAGCAAACCTTCAGGACAGCGCCGCCCTGGGTAATGGCCTTTACCGGGGATTTTAGCCTACCCCAAACGGTTCCCACCACCGCTGCTGCCACTGCACCGGTTCCACAGGCAAATGTCTCCGCCTCTACCCCTCGTTCATAAGTGCGGATTTTGACGTGCCCGGGGTCGGTTATTTGCACGAAGTTGGCGTTCGTCCCCTCGGGCATAAATCTCTGGTGATGTCGGATCTCCTCGCCCAGTTTTTGCACATCAATGGCGGCCGCATTGTCCACAAAAAGCACCACATGTGGCACCCCGGTGTTGATGAAGTTGACGCTTATCTCCTGTTGGTTTAGCTCAATAGGAAAATGAAGAGTAAGGTCGCGAGGGTCTTGCATTCGGAGTTTTACATTTTCTCCCCTTATCTCGGCGTGGTGAATGCCGGAGACCGTCTCGAAGGACATCTTCTTAGGGGCGATATTTCTCAGATAGGCATATCTTGAGATACACCGTCCGCCATTGCCGCACATCTCAGCCTCTCCGCCGTCAGCGTTGTAGTAACGCATCTTGAAATGGGTACGGTCGCTGTTCTCCAAGATGAGAACCCCATCGGCGCCGATAGAGAACCTCCGCTGACAGATGCGCCGAATGAGCTCGGAGCGCTCCTCGGGTATCTTGCCGTCCCGATTGTCGAAGACAATGAAATCATTGCCGGCCCCGCTCATCTTAGTGAATTTAAGTCGTGCCATCAGTAACTCCTGTTTTAGTGAATATCCGCATTATCTGAATGTTGCATTTGGAAAGCAAAAAGCAGATGGAGATAGACTTACGAAAAACCACTATAACCATTAGACACAAAGAGGGTCGGGATAATATACAATAGTTCGTTCAGGATGGCAAGAAAAAAGCCGCCTTTGCCACAGAGGTAAAGACGGCCTTATGAAAGGAAACTCAGAGGTTACTTCAGAAGCAGCATCTTTTTTGCGCGAAGGATCTCACCATCGGTTTTTAAGCAATACAAGTAGATCCCACTGGACACCTCCCTGCCTGAGCTGTCCTTTCCGTCCCAGATGGCCGAGTGCTTGCCCGCTTTCATCTGGGTCTCGCTCAGTGTCCTCACTTTCTGGCCCAGAATGTTGTAGACCTCCAACCTGACAAAAGCCGATTGGGGCAAGGCGAAACTAATCACCGTCTGGGCGTTGAAGGGATTTGGGGTATTCTGAGAGAGGGAAACAGTGCTTACAGCTTGCGCGCCTGGTTTTTCCCTACCGGATTGAGTCGGGTCATAGCCCAATTCCAGCTTGGCAAAATCTGCTACGATATCCTCAGGATAGCTCCTGACGAACTCCTCGAAAACCGCCGTAGCTTTCTCATGGGCTTTCAGATTGTGTTTGTAGATCATCCCCTTGGAAAAGAGCAGATCCCTTTCCCACTTGGTGTCCCTGAACCTGTCCAAAAGCTCCGAAACCCGGTCTAAGGCCTTCTGGCCAAGGTCTAACCTGCGGAGCACGGAAACACTGGCCCTTAGAGCAGTTCCCCCTAAGGGGATATCCCAATGCCTTTGCGCCGTTTCCTCCAGATAGGCTAAACATTCCCTTTCCGCTCCCATCTCCCGATAGGCAAATATCAACTCCGTCAAACTCGCCTCCGCTGCCATCGAAAGCGGATATTCTTCAATTACTCCTTTAAAGCCAGCTATCGCCTCCGAGTAATCCCCCTTGGACAAGAGCAGAGATGAGCCCCTGTATTGTTCCACCCCTGGATCCGCGCTTCCGCTTGCAACGACCTTCCCCGCAGGCCCCGAAAGCGCGGGCTGCCAGATCACCTCCCAGCTCGGTTTGCCGAAGTAGATCGACGGATTTCCTCCTCCCCACCAGTTTTTCTGAGCATAGATGGTAAGGCCCTCAGGATTGGAAGAAGAAATATAGATATCGTACCCTGAGGTCAGGATGTTGTTTCTACCCCACTCCCAGAAGGAATACACGCCAAGCTCCGGCTTGGAGCCTGTGATGCACCTCGCCGCCTGCCCGCTGCCCTCTATGGTGTTAAGCCCCCAAGGCTCGCGGAGTATGGGATTGGAGGAATCATACTGCATCAGCCCACATGTGCAGTTGGTGATAGTGGTTCCTTTAAGCCTGGGACTGGAGTTGGTGCAGTATACTCCGTGCTCGGAGTCGTGAATAACGCAATCCCAGATGACATTGCCAGAAGGGGCAGGGGAGGAGCTATCGCTGCAGTATACCGCAGCATACCCTCTGAGCGTAAAGCCCCTCAACCGGGCATTCGCAATCCCATCGAAGGAGACAGCCGTGGTGTAGCCTAACCCCACATCTATCACGGTGTTGCTGGGGTTGGCGTAGTCTACCGCCCGCACATCCACGTCTTCCTTCATCGAGACCTGCTCATTGTAGGCGCCAGAACTTACCATGACCGTCACGCCATACCCATACCGCTCTGCGGCGTTTATCCCTGCCTGAATAGTGCTGTAGTTTCCAGGCACATAGATGTAGCTTGGATTGATGCCGTGGTTGGCGAATGCATCAATGATTTGGGTATCGTGGGGCGTACCGTTCTCCAGGTTGCCATCGTTGTCATCCGCCAATATCATATTGTCACAGAACTCAAAGAAATCATCCGGATGTGGGGTGATCTCCATCGCCTCTACCCAGAGAGCATCTGTTGTCAATTGTCCCAGTTGCTCTCTTACATCCCACACAGCCCCTCCAATTATTTCACCGTTGTAGTATTTTGCACTACTCCCTCCGCTGGTCATGAAATCATCAGGATACTTCTTGGTATTATCGTAGTTTGTCTCAGATGTACAATGTTCTCCACAATCCGGATCGTTATTGATAGTTACAGCAACATAATCCGCAAATCCCTCCATCATAGCGCTACCCTGAGAATAATCGCTGTAACTCGGATCTATCCAGTCGCCGTAGATATTGTATTGAAAGTAGTGTCCATACTCGTGGTATATGATATCACTTGTCTGAGCCCCAACATACTCTTTATTGAATTCTATCTTTCCGTCTGGCCAGCATTGGGCTAATGCAGATATTGTAGCATCTACATGTGCTTCGACCTTATAGCTGATCGTCCGGAAATTGCTTAAATGATCCCGAGCAATATTGATGTGGTAGAAGACCGTGTTTTCCTCATAATCTTGATCCCATGTCCAATTATGCTCGAGGGTAGGATTCGGTATTACACCGCCCCACACGTGTTCAGACTCACCGCCATCGTCGTCGAGAACCTTCACATAGGGTCCGTCAAGATAGCTGTAAAGCCAATAGTATTGATAACTGCCGTTCCAGGTGAGGTTATAATATCCATTGGTGTTGGTATTCCCAGAAGCCGCCAGCCCAGAAACATGGCACACCTTCACTTTCTCATGGCGAAAATCCCGAGCCACTAAGTCATCAAGGTAATATTCAGGGTACACCTTACCCTTCACCGTCCCGTAGATTCGCCGGGTCGCATTCGCTATGGCGCTCCACTCCTCAACGACTGTCCCCTCCATCGCATCTATGAAATATATCACACTCTTCGAGGGCTTCTGGGAGGAGAGTCTAAGTCGCCATGTCAGGTGATATCGTATACTGTCATCGGTCTCCTTGAGAAAGATAAGCAACAACGGCTGCTCATCAACGGTCGTATCGAACGATCCGAATCTTTCCCTCGCTATATCTGTGGCTCTATCTCCACTAATAAGCGGCTTCGTGGAGACCTCTATCTGAGGATGGAAATCAGAGCCCATAAGAATGATGTTCCAGTTGGGGTCAACTGTAAAGCTAACATATGCCCTGTAGACCGGAACCCCTTGATGCCTCTGCTGGAAGGTGACATACCAGTTTCCGGAACCTTGGCTGGCCTCCTTAAAGTCCAGGTCAGACATCTTCACTTGAAGGAGATCCTTGTAATCGGTGATCAACCTTCTGCTTATGGCTTCTACATTGCTTTTCTCCAGCGATCCAGCGCTGGCGAAATACCGATCGATCTTGACCCCCTGACC
Source organism: Candidatus Latescibacterota bacterium (assembly GCA_030669445.1). Lineage (GTDB taxonomy): Bacteria > Latescibacterota > MVCY01 > MVCY01 > MVCY01 > MVCY01. The sequence goes on from DAOVDP010000018.1 coordinate 11,403, forward strand.
CATTATCCTGTGGGGGCTTTTGGTGATCGGGTTCAGATAGGCGATAAGCTCGTTGCCATATCTATCCAGGAGCATTTGTCGCTCCAAACCTTGCAGGGCATAGGAAAGGCTGAAAAAAGCAAGGGATAGAACTATGCCCAGGATCAAAGAGAGGCACCTGCGAGTTAAATGTTTCATGGGAACTTACCCTCCTTCCTTGTGTTGGGTTGTAGGTTTCTGTTCTACTGTTCTTATTCCACTCCAAGTTCCAGCATCGACTTGAGAACGATGCCCGTTTTCAAGTCCAAATTCCTCATACGACCCCTCCACCATCCTATTGGTTATGCTTCCTCTTAGTTCATATTTTATACAGTAGAAAGAGTGACCGTCGACATAAAGCCTTAGATATAAATCTTTAAAAGGGGAACAGAAAGGTCCGTTAGCTCTCAGTGTATCCACCCGGTCATCTGACCGTATCGTGAATACCCCATTCACGCCCACTGGGGTATAATTTACATTAGTGATTTTTGAAATTATGCTAATCCCAAAAAGATCATAATAATACGGAGGCAGTATATCTGGGTCCTCTCCACAACACAATATAGCCTCAAAGGGCTTTTCTTTGCTCGTGGTTTCGCTGATCAGACTTCCTGTCCAGGTGCCGTCTATTATCTCTCGCGGATCGGGTTGCTGTTGTTCCTCTTCACCACAGCCTACTAAGAATAGAGAGATTGTAAGCATAGCAGCCGAAAGTATAAAAGAAACCTTTCCCATTTTCCTAAGCTCCTATTTGCTTCATATCCTCCAGCCCTGCAAGACTGATTCTCAAAGTTATGATGTAAATCCACAGGAGCATTTTGTCAAGCTTTTTTTTCAGAATCTTGCAAAAGAAATCGCCAGATTCTGTTCGAAAAGTTATTTTCAATGCCCAGATATGCACCCCGCACACCGAAATGTTGATGGTTAACGGGAAGTTCTGGGAATTAAGCACCTGAGGAATCCGGCTGCCAGGTTATCCAATCCCCCTCTATTGATTCCCCCCTGACTAAATCCTGGTAAGTCTCCCTTTCTCTGATTATTCTAAACTGGGACCCGTTGACTAACACCTCGGGGCACCGCGGCCGGGAGTTATAATTGGAGGACATACTGAATCCATAAGCCCCAGCGCTCATCACCGCCAGCAACTCACCTGGGTTGGGTAAGGGCATCAAGCGCTCTGTAGCTAAAAAATCGGCCGACTCGCAGATGGGGCCCACTACATCCACCTGTACCTTTGCTGAATCCGATTCAATCACCGGTTCGATCTGGTGGTGTGAGCCATAGAGACTGGGACGGATAAGATCGTTCATCCCAGCGTCCACGATGACAAATAACTTCCGGGGGGTCTGTTTAACATAAAGCACTTGCGTAACTAAGATCCCAGCGTTTCCCACTAAGGAACGCCCTGGTTCAAATATTATCTCACATCCTGTTTTAGCCAATACAGGGGCAATTGCCCCCGCCCATTCCGAAGGCTCCGGTGGGGTTTCATCCTCGTATCTGATCCCCAATCCCCCTCCGATATCTATGTACTTGATGTCAATATCTTCATTTCTGAGCGTTTCAACCAGCTCTGCCAGCCTTTCAGCGCTCTCGAGAAACGGCTCCAGGGTAGTTATCTGTGAGCCTATGTGAGCATCGACGCCCATCATTTTTAGGTTTTTCATTTTGGTGGCGATTTTGAAACTCTCCCGGGCCTGGGAATAAGGGATGCCGAACTTATTCTCTTGCAGGCCGGTAGCGATGTAGGGGTGGGTGTGAGGATCGATATCCGGGTTTATCCTCAGCGCCACCGGTGCGATTCG
>DAOVDP010000160.1 GCA_030669445.1 Candidatus Latescibacterota bacterium
TGTTGCGATTCCTAAAAAACATAGCAATAAATTGTCATTGCGAGCGGTAGCGAAGCAATCTCTAACTAACGTGACATCAGAGGGATTGCTTCGTCGCTTCTCTCCTCGCAATGACGGAAAAGCGAGAACGTTAATTTGGAATCACTCTGCTACTATACTATTAAGCGACAACTAACGACTCAATGACCAACATCCAATGAGGCCGCTTAATGATTCCCCATTCCAGACCCACTATAGACAAAAAGGATGCTGAACTTCTCTCCGACGTACTCTTGAGTGGCCAGATCGCTCAAGGAGAGAAGGTAGCGGAGTTTGAGAAACAGATGGCTCGATTTCTGGGGGTAGAAGGGTGTGTAGCCACTAACTCTGGTACGGCCGCACTGCATCTTTCCCTGGTTGCCTTAGGCATCGGAGAAGGCGACCAGGTGCTGCTCCCCACCTATGTCTGTGCTGCCCTCCTCAACGCCGTGAACTATGTGAGGGCAACACCGGTTCTGGTGGACATCAATCCCCGCAGCTTCAATCTTGATGTCCGTGACCTGAAGGCCAAGCTCACTCCAAGAAGCAAGGCGGTTATCCTTCCGCATATGTTCGGACTTCCAGCCGACATAGATGAGATTACGGCCCTGGGAATACCGGTAATAGAGGACTGCGCTCAGGCTGTAGGGGCTACTTTCCAGGGAAAGCCTGTTGGTAGTTTTGGCACTCTATCGGTTTTCTCTTTTTATGCCACCAAGGTTATCACTACCGGAGAGGGAGGTATGGTGGCCTCCCACTCCCAGGCTCTTCTGGAAAAGGTGAAAGACCTAAGAGAATACGATGAAAAGGACAACTACCGGCTGAGATTCAATTACAAGATGAGCGACCTCCAAGCTGCACTGGGATTGAGCCAGTTGGCAAGGCTTGCCGATTTCATCTCCCACAGAAGAAAGATAGCGGGTCTTTACTCTGCCAGCCTAAAAGGATTCGCTGTTGATCTTCCCCAGGAGAGTGAAGATCGGAGGCACATCTTCTTTCGATATGTCATCAGGGCAAAAAGACCGCTTGCGGCGATTCTCCGGTCTTTTGAGCAGCGAGGCGTCTGTTGTCGCAGACCTGCCTACAAGCCCCTTCATCTCCTTCTGGGACTTGGAGGTTTCCCCGGTACCGAACAGACAGCAGAAAGCGCCCTATCTCTTCCCATTTATCCGAGTCTCAAAGAGGAAGAGATAGAAAAGATAGTAGAGGCTGCGCAGGAGATCCTGAGGTAAGAAGGCAAAATCTGAGAATTGGTTGACTGGTTAACTCACCAACCGCTTTTAAGAGACTTCTCACAAATTCTGAGGTATTGTCTATGAAAGTTTCTAAGACAATTGGCTATGCCCTGTTAGTGGTGGGGGCCGGGTTTCTCTCTCTCCCTGCCGTAAGAGAGTGGTTTTTTCAAACAGGCTGCCGATGGGGTCACCTTCTGCTCTTCTCCTTTCTTGTCTGTTTTCTGGCAACACCTTTGGTACGGGGAGTGGCAAGAAGACTCAAAGTCGTGGACCATCCTGACCCCAGAAAGGTTCATCTGGTCCCTACCCCTCTGTTAGGCGGCGTAGCGGTGGCAGGCACCTTTGCTTTCACCCTCCTGTGTAATTTCAATTTCTCTCAGGGACTGAAGGGAGTAGCTCTGGGTGCCGGGATTGTTTTCTTCGCAGGGCTGATAGACGACGTCTTTGGCTTACCGGCAGGAGTTAAGCTCCTTATTCAGATTGCTGCTACCTATGTGCTGATCAGATTCGGTGTGGCCTTCAGCTTCTTTCCAAAAACTATCTTGGGATATGCTGCCAACAATTTCTTAACCTTCCTCTGGGTAGTAGGAATCACCAATGCGCTGAACTTCTTCGATGGCATGGATGGGTTAGCTACCGGAATGGGGATTATCGCCTCCCTCTTTTTCAGTCTGGTAGCCATACAGACCCAACAACACTATATGATGTATCTTTCCGTTGCACTGCTGGGAAGTTGCCTGGGGTTTCTTCCTTACAATTTTAAGCTGAGAGGGTCTGCCTCCATATTCTTAGGTGATGGGGGAAGTACCTTCATAGGTTTCACCCTGGCGGGGCTGGCCATTCTGGGAGACTGGGCAGCGAATAACCCAGTGAAGGCGCTGAGCACTCCCCTTCTGATCCTCGGGGTGCTGGTCTTCGATATGGTCTATATTACAGTAGCCCGAATCGCATCGGGAAGAGTCGGAGGTTTCCGAGAGTGGATTAATTATGTAGGGAAGGATCACCTCCATCATCGGCTGGAGGCTCTGGGATTGAGTAAGAAACAGAGTGTTCTCTTCATCTACTTTATGATGGCGATCTTTGGACTGGGTGCCCTGGTCTTAAAGCGGGGAGGGACAATAGAAGCCTTGCTGGTCCTTTCTCAGGCCGCTATGGTGCTCCTTATGGTGGCTGTTCTGATGATAAAAGGGAGGGATAATTCCTCTCCAAAACCCGGTGAGCAGCTCTGAGCAGTTCCCAGGTAGAATAACCGCGAAGACCGCAAGGAAAGTCCAAAGTTATTGATGTTAAAACCTCTGCACAGGAAAAAAGAGATCCATTGATTTAGACAAATTCAAATAGGATGCCAATTTCCGCTTTCCCCGGTCCCCCCCGTGAATTTTTTCTTCCCACCTGCCGACTCAGCAGAATTCCTTTCTCGTTGCTGGAGCCAGTTATGCAACCCTTCCCTCTACTCACTTGACATCAGTCCCCTGGTTGTTTATATTATCAGTCACCCGTGGTTGAGGATTACTTTCAATTGTGTGTCTCAATGCCCACTGACTGATGATCTGGTTGAATAACGGGAGGCAAAAAAAATGTCCAAGACTCTTAATCTGCTGGCTTTTGATCTGGGAGCTGAAAGCGGACGAGCGCTGTTGGGACGGTTTTCTGGGAGGCGGATTTCCTTAGAAGATGTGCACCGATTTTCCAACGGGCCGGTTGATTTGCCCGACGGTTTACACTGGGATATCCTGGGCTTTTTTCGGGAATTGAAGTACGGTCTTGGCTTAGCTGCTCAAAGATGCAAGGACGATCTGGCCAGCGCTGGGGTGGATACCTGGGGAGTGGATTTCGGACTGCTCGGCCGCCAGGGAGAACTCTTAGGCGTGCCCTTTCACTACCGTGACGGACAGACTGAGGGTATGATTGAATTGGCCTGCGCACAGATGCAGAGAGAGGAGATATTT
>DAOVDP010000110.1 GCA_030669445.1 Candidatus Latescibacterota bacterium
GTTTACTAGACCCCAGCCGTAGAGATCATCTGGACCAAGAGAACCTAAGTCAGTAGCCGTCCGCCGAAGCGCCTCTGCCACCTCCTTTGGGGTCCAGTTAGGGTGAATCTGCAGAAGCAGGGCACACACTCCGGCAACCAACGGAGCAGAAAACGAGGTGCCTTGCACTATTCGGTAACCACCAGAATCGGTGGTGCTAGCGGAAATGATGCCAACACCGCCGGCTACCACATCGGGTTTAATCCGTCCATCATAGGTGGGACCTCGAGAGCTAAAGTGTGCTAATAATCCCGAAGAGTCCACTGCTCCCACTGTTATCACCCCTCTGCCGTCGGCCGGTGTGTTCAGTAACCCGTTAGATCCATTATTCCCTGCCGAATTGACAACCACGATCCCTTTCTGGACAGCTATATCGGCAGCGATGGTGGTCTTACCGTGATTTCCATCTAAATCTTCCCAGGTATAGTCTTTTCCAGTGCCAGGATCCCAATCTAAGTAACCCAAGGAGCTGTTCACCACATCCGCTCCTTGACTCTCAGCCCATTCCAGTCCAGCAATCCAGTTATCCTCTTCCACCGGGGTCTCGCTGCCTATATCCTCTGTTCTGGCCAGAAGGAAGTCGGCTCCAAAGGCTGTTCCCACTAAATAGCCGGGACTAAAACCTCCAATAACTGAAAGCGTTTTGGTGCCGTGGTCATCGCCCGAAACATCCTCATCCCCGTCTAAAAAATCCCAAGTAGCCTCAATCTTCATCTGGGAAAAAGTCGGGTGTCCAAGGTTGTCAAATCCAGAGTCAAGCAGGCATATTCTCACTCCCTGGCCATCACAACTCTGTTGGTGAAGTTCAGGCACACCGATCTGGTCCAGTTGCCGGAAAGAGGGGCCATAATCGATAAACTGGAGGGACGATGACGTCGGGAGGACAGGCAACTCCCGGCTGGGTGATGGGGGCTGAATTCCGCGGCTTCTCCGCACCTCCTCTATACAACGCACAAAAGGGAGTTCTGCTAACCGCTGAATTTGAATCTCCCCAGCCCAAAGGCTTACCCCGTTGAGCCAGCGAGAACGGTGTCTTATCTTGACTCCCAGACTCTGCACTTTATCGATGTACTGTCGGCACAGAGGCAAATCGTGAAAGTCTACGATTTGGCTAGACGGCAGGCACTTAGCCCTTCGACTTCGCACCCGAAGAGAAAGGTCTGCCTCCCACTGATCTACTTTTTTGCAGTACTGCTCTGGTTGGATAAATCCTTTGTCCGTGAAAAAAACCCAGACCAAATGCAGTTGTCCCTGGATCTCTACGACCTGCCCTGCTACCTTGGGTTCAATCTTTGGGTCTTTGGGCTCACAGAAAAACCTCTCTCCGTAGGCCCCACTCGCGGAGAAAAATGCGGAGACAATTAAAAGCAGAAAAAACCATTTTCGCTGCGTTCCAAGAGTCATCTCTTCTCAGAAGTGTCAGGGCTGACTTCAAACATATCCACTGTTTCTACCCCCTTGGGGGGGGTAAATTCAAAAAACGAGTCTCTAAAATCCGAGTTCACCTTAATAGAAAGAAGATACGAGGTGATATTCCCGTTGAGATCAAGATACTCCAGTTTCCGAGGCAACCATTTTCTCCTATCTACCCAGAGTTTTATCTGGACAATCTCCTCACCCTCCTGTTCGGGGAAAAGTTGAACCAGATAGCACTCACTCTTCTGCACTTTTTCCATTTCTACATAGGTCGCCTGATAGCTTTCGGTATACTTGAGAAGTTGAGTTAGAGGATCCTGCCACTGTTCCCAGGAAGAAACGATAACCTGCTTATTTTCAGGCACAAATGTCCACACGGTGTCGCCATTCGTGACTACCGTTTGTTCTTCAGTTTCCAGGCGTAATTTGCGAGGTTTCTTCAAGTAAAATTGACCCTTAAGCCGCTGAGTTTCTCCAGCCAGCTTCCAGTAGAAACTCTTCTCAAAGCTAACGGACAAGTCTCTCGCTTTTTTAGTCTTATTTACTACTTTCGTCACGATCTCTTCCCCGGTGATTGCCCCTGCAGGGCCAACACCCCCGGAAAATAACAAAATAACCAGCACTAATATCTCAATTTTGGAAAACATTTTCTCCCTTTTCCAAGCTAATATCTCTTGGGCCCGGGTTATCGGTGGATTGGATTCACCCTTCACTGTCTAATAAATTGACCGGACTGCCCTGCCACTCCCGACAGGTTCAAGCCCATAAATTTCCCTTGACAATTTACAAGCCAACCCTTATTTTGTCAAGGGAAATCAGCTTGGTACTTTCATCCCCCACGCTTAATGACAATGTCTATGATGTTCTTTTTTGAGAATCGTAGTACCGGCCTCGGTCTGTCACAAAACCTAATGAAGTCCACACTACCGGCCATTTCTGAGTCACGAAAGCGGATGAACCCAGTATTGTTCGGTGAATACGTCACAAACAACCTACATTTAAACAAGGAGATTTTAAACCTATGATTGATAAAATGCGGAAAAATATGAAGTTCATTTTCTGGATCGTTGTCATCTGTTTTGTAGGGATGATAGTTTTTTCGTGGGGAATGCGCATATCTGGCACAAAGGCCAAACCCACTTCCTTAGGAAAGGTCAACGGGGTAGAGATACGTTATCGTGAGTCCCAAGAGTTTCTAAGGCAAGCCTACCAGCAGGAGAAACAACGTTCAGGCACAGAGCCGGACATAGTTAGATTAAGAGAACAGGCCTGGAATGACATTGTTCAGCAGATTCTGCTTTCGCAGGCAGTAGAACAGGAGAAAATCGCTGTCTCCAACTCAGAGCTTGTAGCTCAGATGCGGCACAATCCCCCCCAGCTTGTTCGGCAGCAAAAAGCCTTTCAGGATTCCAGTGGTAATTTCAATTTGGCTCTCTACCACCGATTCTTAGACGATCCAGTCACTTACAACAACAGTAACACCAAGGAATTCTTACTCTTCTTAGAACAGGATCTCTTCCGATCCATTCAATTACAGAAACTTTATAATCGGATATTGGGAACGGTCAAGGTAACAGACCCAGAACTAAGGGAATACTACACCGATCAAAATGAGAAGGTGAAGGTCAGTTACATCTTTGCTGACCCTGAACTGTTTCGGGACAATGAGATGAAGATTGACCAGCAAGAGATTGAGATCTATTATGACCAGCACCAAGAGGAGTTCGGGGAGGAAGAGAAGCGGCGCTGCCAGTTTGTCGGGTGGGAGAAAAAGCCCAGTGCAGCCGATGAAGAGGCCATCAGGATAGAAGCTGAGGCAGTAGCAGCCGAGCTCAGAGAAGGAGCAGACTTCAGCGGAACAGCCCAAGAGCGCTCTGACGATAGGCCCACCGCCTCCAAAGGGGGCGATCTGGGCTGGTTGGGACAAGGAGAAATGGGGGAACCATTCAAAAAATTGGAAAAGGTAGCCTTCGCCTTAAAAACCGGACAGATCTCTGATCCGATCAGAACACCCTCCGGATGGCATATCATTAAACTGGTCGCTAGAAAAAAGGAGGCCGGAAAGGAAAAGATCAGGGCAAGCCATATCCTGTTCAAGGTTGAACCCAGTCAAGAAACTATCGAGTCGCTGAGAAAGAAAACCGAGGCTTTCATTTCCGACGCCCAGGAAGAAGGGTTCGAAACAGCCGCCAAGGCCAGGGGTTTAGAGAGCAAAGAGACAGGATTTTTCTCCAAAGATGCATATATCCCTGGCATCGGCAGGGCAAGATCTTTGAGTGACTTCGCTTTTAAAAGCCAGCTAGGGGCAATTTCTCCTTTCTACCAGAACAGGACAGGATTTTGGGTCCTGCAGTTACAAGAGAAGAAAAAGGCGGGGATTAAACCCCTTGAGGAAGTGACAGCCGATATCCGCAGAAAACTCGAGGAAGAGCATAGAAGGCAAATGGCCAGCGAAAAGATAGAGAAGGCAGCCGGCGAGCTAAAAAAGGGAACCTTGTTAGAAAACGGGGCCAAATCTGTCTCCTTGGAGATCAAAACCGCAGGTCCTTTCTCTCGGTCTGAATACTTGCCAGACATCGGCACTAAGAATCAGTTTGTCAGTACCGCTTTCCGACTCCAACCGGGAGAAACAAGCGGAATTGTCTCCACGGAAAGAGGCTATTATATTATAAAAGTTTTAGAAAAACAGTATATTGATGAGAAAGACTTCCAGGTGCAAAAGGATGCGATCCGTACGAAACTGCTTCCTCAAAGGCAATACGAGGCCTACAGTGCTTGGTTGGCGAATTTGAAACAGAAAGCACGAATTGTAGATAACCGTCATTACTTCTACAGTGAGTGAGTAACCATTGAAGATTAAATATATTCTCCTGCTGATCCCTTTGAGTTTGGTCACACTCTTTTTAGGCTGCTGGTATTATTCCACTTCGGGTTCAACTCTGCCACCTCACATTAAAACTGTGGCTGTGCCCTTAGCAGAAAATGAGACTCTGGAATACGGTATTGAAACCCATTTGACCGATGCCGTTATCGCTGCCTTTGTTTCGGACAACACTCTGCGGGTAGTGGAGAAAAAGGCAGCAGACTCGTTGATTAAGGTAAAGGTCGTCGACGTGAAGGATGAACCGCTCACTTACAGTGCGGAGAGAACTGGCGAAAAAGCCCAGGAGTACAGGCTTTCTATTCAGGTGCAGGTTTGCCATTTAGACTTGCGGACAGACACCAAGTTGTGGGAGGAGAAATTGCTGGAAGGTTGGGGTGCTTATCAGGCACCGGGTGAGCCCGAACAGAGGGCTAAAGGTATAGACGCAGCAGCCAAGATGTTGGCCTCAGAGATACTCCAGCGAACCGTTGCCGGCTGGTAGGTGGCAATCTAAGCCAACGTAGCTCAGCAGGTAGAGCAGCTCACTCGTAATGAGCAGGTCGTCGGTTCGAATCCGACCGTTGGCTCCAA
>DAOVDP010000151.1 GCA_030669445.1 Candidatus Latescibacterota bacterium
ACAGATGTTTTTTGGGTTATTCCCGGTCGATGTCGTGGATTACTTCTCAACCAACGTGCCATTTAAGAGCTAACCATAAGAAAATAGCCGGGTAGTGCTTTTGTCCTTTTTTGTGCTTGACTTTGGGGGGATAAATGTGTAAATTGAGGGTTTTCAGAAGAGGCTTAGAATGCACGAACAAGACAGAGAAATTCAAAAACGGCTGATTCAGAGAGGAAATCTGCCCCGCCACATAGCCATAATCATGGATGGCAATGGCCGATGGGCCAAGCAACAAGGGAAGAAGAGAATTGTGGGCCACCACGCCGGGGTTGATTCCGTGCGTGATGTGGTAAGGGCGGCCGGGGAACTGGGAATCGAGGTGCTGACCCTTTATGTTTTTTCTTCAGAAAACTGGAAACGCCCTCCCCAACAGGTATCTGCTCTGATGAATCTCCTTAAGGAAACTTTAGATAAGGAAACCAAAGAGCTGCTGGAGAACAACGTGCAGGTGAGAGCCATCGGCAAGATTGAGCAACTGCCCCGTTTTTGCCAAAAGGTACTTCAGAGAACAATCGAGCTTACTTCCCGAAACTCCGGTTTGATCCTCAACCTGGCACTGAATTATGGTAGCCGAGGAGAGATAGCTGAGGCAGTACGCCGCATCGCATCAGAGGTGGAAAATGGGGAATGCCGCGCAGATGAGATCGGTGAAAAAACCATCTCAGCCCATCTGTTCACTGCTGACTTGCCTGATCCAGACTTACTCATAAGAACCAGTGCAGAGATGAGGTTAAGCAACTTTCTCCTCTGGCAGATGGCCTACACAGAAATATGGGTGACCGATATTCTCTGGCCGGATTTCAGAAGGAAACATCTCTACCAAGCCATTGAAAGCTACCAGTCTCGGGAAAGGAGATTCGGCAAGATAAAGGAGTAGACCTCTATTGTCTAACTTAGCCAAGAGAGTTCTGGTAGCCGTTTTTGCTGTTCCTCTGATACTTATGGCGATCAGGCAAGGTGGATTATGCCTTCTGGTGTTTGTTGACCTGGTGATCGTGTGGGGAATTCAGGAGCTGTTCCGCTTACAAGAGGTAAAAGGATGGAGGCCACAGCGGGTTTTGGGGACCCTGGTGGCCTTAGCTATAAGTTGGGAATTTTTCTTTTTTAGAGACGAATATGCAGAGTTTGTCCCAGCAGGGGTGGTTTTGTTAGTGTTGCTTTTCGAGCTCTGCCGCCGAGATTCAGGTTCTGCTCTGGCAAATGCTGGTTCGACGCTGTTGGGGATCTTTTATGTAGGCTGGCTGAGCAGTTTTCTACTGTCGCTGCGGGCTGCCCCTTCTCAGGCAGATTCGGGAAGTCTGACAATATTGGTCTTACTCTCCGTGTGGGGCAATGATACAGCCGCTTACTTTGTAGGCCGAGGACTCGGCAAGCACAAGTTTTTTACCCGAATTAGCCCCAAGAAATCCGTTGAAGGAGCTATAGGTGGAATCGGAGGGGCATTGGCAGTTATTTTCGCTGGTAGCCAATTTTTTGTCCCTGTGCTCTCAACGGCCAACTGTCTCGCTCTGAGCTTTATTATTGGGATTGGCAGTCAACTCGGAGATCTAATAGAATCTTTACTGAAGAGAGATGCTGGTGTTAAGGACTCATCCCCAATAATCCCCGGGCACGGAGGTGTCCTAGATAGATTTGACAGCCTGTTCTGCGCTCTCCCCCTGGCCTATGTTTATCTTAAAGTAGCCGGAATAATACAGTGAGTGTTTTGAAAAAAGTCGCTATCTTAGGCTCCACCGGCTCTATCGGCAAAGCCAGTGTGGAGATTCTGGAAAAACTCCCCCAGCGTTTCTCGGTTGTGGCGCTGAGCGCTGGCAGAAACGCACAGCTTTTATGCCAGCAGGCATTGTGCTGTCACCCTCGGCTGGTGGCTATCGCTGATAAGTCCTTGGTGCCTGTCCTTAAGCAACAATTAAAGGCCTTGAACATAGAGGTAGTGGGAGGCAGCGAAGGACTGACCAGAGTGGCCGAACACCCGGAAAGCACCCTGGTCATCAATGCTCTGGTAGGCGGAGTGGGACTGCTTCCAACCTTGAAGGCTATTGAGGTAGGGAAAAATGTAGCTTTAGCCAATAAAGAGCCTTTCGTCATGGCAGGGCAGATTATTACCAGAGCAGCAGAGGAACGAGGAGTAAAGCTGCTTCCCATCGACAGTGAGATGAGTGCTATCTGGCAATGTTTGAACGACAACCCTGCTCCTCAGATAAAAAGGCTAATCCTGACCGCGTCTGGAGGTCCATTTCTGCGATGGTCTCAGGAGAAGTTAAAGGCCATAACCCCTTCTGACGCCTTGCTTCACCCTACCTGGCAGATGGGAAAGAAGATCACCATCGATTCAGCCACTCTGATGAACAAAGGCCTGGAGATAATCGAAGCTCACTGGTTTTTTAAGGTACCGCCCTCTCAGATCAACGTTGTCATTCATCCCCAGTCAACTGTGCACTCAATGATCGAGTTCATCGACGGCTCCATCTTAGCCCAACTGGGGGTGGCGGATATGAGGCTGCCCATTCAATATGCCCTCACCTATCCAGAAAGAATGGAGACGGAAGAATTGAGATTGGATTTCTCCCAGGGGATGGAGTTGACCTTTGAACCGCCAGATCAAGAGCGATTCCCGTGTTTGAGACTTTCTTATCAGGCAGCAGAAATAGGTGGCAGTATGCCAACGGTTCTGAACGCTGCCAATGAGGTGGCAGTAGAGGCGTTTTTGTCTCAACAGATTCGCTTTACGCAAATTCCAGAAATAGTGGAAGAAATCATGAACAACCACAAGGTAACCCCTGGGCTCAGCATAGATGAGATTTTGCAGATTGATTCCTGGGCTCGGCATCAGACTAAAAGGGTTGTTGCTAATTACCAATAGGAACCGAAAGAATGCTCACTACAATTGTCGCTACCGTTTTTGTCCTGGGTCTGTTAGTCTTCGTCCACGAACTGGGGCATTTTGTGGTGGCGAAACGATCAAAGATCCGGGTTGAGCAATTTTCTTTAGGGTTTCCACCTAAGATGATAGCTAAAAAGGTAGGGGAGACCGAATACTGTATCTCCTGGCTGCCGCTGGGAGGTTATGTTAAAATAGCCGGGCAATCTGACTTCGGTGAAGCCGAAATCAAAGGGGACCCCTGGGAATTTACCTCAAAACCTGTTCTTACCAGAATAGCGGTTATCGCTGCCGGCCCGGTGATGAATTTCTTGCTTGCCTTCCTTATATTCTCCGTCTTGGCCCTCGGTTGGGGAATCCCTGCCTACAACACTACCCAGATAGGAGAAGTCTTGGAAGACTCCACTGCTGAAGCAATGGGAATAGAGCCTGGCGACTGGATAATTTCCATTGAGGGTGAAAAGGTGGAAAATTGGGCTCAGGTTCAAAAGGCAATAGTCTTAAACAGAAGCAAGACATTTCACCTCCAATTGAGA
>DAOVDP010000123.1 GCA_030669445.1 Candidatus Latescibacterota bacterium
AAGGATCTGGTGAGAATGGCAATACACAAGGCCATCCTGCTCCAACCTTTAGAAGAGATGCAGCTGGCGGTGAACAAAAACGCCTTAGTCATAGGTGCTGGGGTAGCAGGGATGACCGCCGCCCTGGCCTTGAGCCGTCAGGGCTTCCTTGTCTTCCTGATCGAAAAACAGAGTCAGCCTGGCGGAAAATTCAGAGATATAAACTTCAGCTTAAACGGCCAGAACCCGGCCGGATTCCTGAATTCCCTCATCGAGAAAGTGAAATCAGATAAGAGAATAAAGCTGTACACCAACGCCCAGATAGAACAGATGGAGGGATATGTGGGCAACTTTAAGACTACGGTCACTGTGAGAGGAGAGCAAGGGAGCAAGGGAGCAAGGGAGCAGGGGAGCAGGGAAGCAGGGGAGCAAGGGAGCAGGGGAGCAGAGGCAGTAGAACCTGGGAACCTGGAGTTAGAACACGGGGCGATTATCGTGGCCAGCGGGGCTGAGGAGTATCAGCCATCTGAGTATCTCTACGGGCAGGATTCGCGGGTTTTGACTCAACTTCAGTTGGAAGGTCTGCTGGAAGAGAAAAAAGAGGCCGGAGAGATCTCTCGTCTCTCTCCCACAGTGGTGATGATTCAGTGCGTGGGGTCAAGGGATGAAGAGAGGCCTTACTGCAGCAGGGTGTGCTGCACTCAGGCGGTCAAGAATGCCCTGAAAATAAAAGAGAAAAATCCCGGTACAAACATCTATATTCTCTATCGAGACATAAGAACCTATGGGTTCAGAGAAAAGTATTACCAGGAGGCAAGGGAACAGGGAGTGATATTCATCCGCTACGATGAGGCAGAGAAACCGAAAGTACAGAAAACAGATGGCCATCTGGGTGTTTTAGTTAAAGATCTGGTGTTGAAAGAGATGCTTCGGATAGATACAGACCTCTTAGTGCTCAGTCCGGCTATCGTGCCACCTGCTGGGAACCAAGACTTAGCCCAGATGCTCAAGGTCCCCTTAAACGACGATGGGTTCTTCCTTGAAGCTCATGTAAAACTTCGTCCGGTGGACTTCGCCACCGAGGGGGTATTTGTATGCGGACTTGCCCATGCCCCTAAGTCGGTTGAAGAAACGATCGCCCAGGCCAACGCCGCTGCCTCCAGGGCAGCTACTATCTTGGCTAAGGACTTCGTCAAAGTGGAGGGCAAGGTGTCCTCGGTTCGGGAGAGCAGATGTACTGGCTGCGGCATGTGCGAGGCAATCTGCCCGTACAACGCAGTAAAAGTAGACCCGGAGAGAATGGTAGCGGAAGTAAACGAGGCTCTGTGCAAGGGCTGTGGTGCCTGCTCGGCCACCTGCAGGTCCGGCGCAATAGATATCCGAGGGTTCACCGACAGCCAGATACTGGCAGCGGTGGAGGCGTTCTGAAACAGCAAAATTTGTTCATTCGGCCAGCAAACTATACTGAGGAAAGTAAAATCAACTTATGGAGAGAAACGACCCCAATAACGCTGAAGACCAGTCCCAGAACCAGCAGTGGCAGCCCAAGATAGTTGCCTTCCTCTGTCACTGGTGTAGCTATGCCGGGGCAGACTTGGCTGGGATAAGCAGAATTCAGTATCCGCCCAATATCCGGGTGATAAGGGTTCCCTGTTCCAGCCGGGTGAACCCGCTGCATATCATAAAGGCCCTGCAACACGGCGCCGATGGAGTGCTGGTATCCGGCTGCCATCCCGGCGACTGCCACTACGGCAGTGGGAATTACCTGGCCCGGCGGAAATTCGCCCTGCTCAAAAGATTCTTAGAATTCATTGGGATAGAACCAGGG
Source organism: Candidatus Latescibacterota bacterium (assembly GCA_030669445.1). Classification (GTDB taxonomy): domain Bacteria; phylum Latescibacterota; class MVCY01; order MVCY01; family MVCY01; genus MVCY01. The sequence continues at coordinate 1,808 of DAOVDP010000123.1, forward strand.
AGGGTGCAGTTTTCCTGGGTTTCGGCAGCAGAGGGACAGAAGTTCGCCTCGGTGATTGAGGAAGTGGTTGAAGATGTGAGGAAGCTTGGCCCTGCCCGGAGGTTGGTTAAGAATTTGATGAAGTGAGTCTGCAAGCAATTCAAGAGAAAAAGGTAGTATCCCCTGTCTGTTGTTGTCAATAGTTCGCTGTATTTGTATTATCAGGTACATGAAGAAGACACAGAGACCTTCGGCATTCTTGTTGCTGTTTAACAAACATTCGGAGAAATTCGTTTATGATATTGGTTCAAACAGGCTGAGATCTTCAAGAAACCCACGATTTTAATCGTGGGTACCAAAATAAGAGAATACATACAACCGATTCATCGGTTTTTGCTCAGATACCCGACTCGTTCTTAAAAAAAACAGTCAAAACATAAGGCATCAAAAATCCTCCACCATTAAACCGTTAAAACGGTTAGCCGCTGTGTTAACGCGCTTTTTGGCCCACGAATAAATTCGTGGGCTGCCGGGTGTCGTGAAATTCCGAATCCAGGGGTTTAATTGAATTGATCGGTCTTTTAACGAACAACCGACAACGATCGACACGCCGAGAAAAATAGGCAGATCAAAACGAAGAAAGCTGGACCAATGGATGAAATCCAATCAAAACTTAGACAGACAGCAAAGCAACTGCTCTCCGAAGGCAAAGTTGATCTGCTCATCGGCTACCAGCAGGGCTCTCTGCCCCTGAAGACTACCCCCTGTTTTGTCACCCAGGAGCAGGAGACTGCTGGATTGGTCTGGAACTCGTCGTGTACCAATAACCTTGCTGTTTACCTGCCAGGGTTGTTCAGACCTGATCCCCGAAGCAGAAAAAGGGAAGAGAAGAAGGTAGCCATTGTGGTTAAAGGATGCGACTGCCGCTCGGTGGTTGGACACCTGAAAGAAGGCCAGGTGCCGCGAGAAAATCTGGTGATAATCGGCCTGTCCTGCCAGGGAATGATCGATGAGAAAAAGATTGGGGCAAAACTTGAGGGAAAGGAAATTATAAAGGCCGAGGAGCAGAATGGACAGATTCTGGTGGTAGACGAAAAGGGACAGGAAATAAGGTTGGCGAAAGAGGATTTCTTGAGAGATTCCTGCCAAGTCTGTCAACATCCAGTTCCTTCCCTGTATGACATTTTAATCGAAGGGGAAACAGCAAGACAAGCAGTTTCAGACGAATATACCGAAGTAAAGGAATTAGAGGAAAGATCCATTGACCAGCGTTGGGAATTTTTCCAGAGGCAGATGAGCAAATGTATTAGGTGCTATGCCTGCCGGAACGCCTGTCCTCTCTGTTATTGTCCGGAGTGCTTTGCTGAGCAATCCCAACCCCGCTGGGTGGGGACAACGGATGACTCCTCTGACATTATGGCCTTCCATCTGGGCAGGATATTTCACACCGCCGGCCGCTGTATTGACTGCGGCGCCTGCGAGGCCGCCTGCCCCATGGGCGTTGAACTAAGAAAGCTCACCCGAAAACTGGTCAAGGATGTAGGGGAGCTATTCGGGTATGAGGCCGGGGTCTCTGCTGAAGAACCTCCACCCCTGGCGACTTATAAGCTGGACGACGATGACGAGTTCATTAAATAAACCCGGGTGACGAACGGAGGGGGGAGAAAAAGCTTCTCACTTTTCACTTCCCACTTCGCACTTCCCACTTGTTTCTGTGGGAGGGCTCTCCAGAGCCCGATATAAACCGAAATCAAAGGCATTTCACAGATGACCGAGAAAATCCTGACCAAAGACAAGCAAGGGGAGTTTCTGAGCCGACTGATCAAAGTCTATCAGGTATTTGCCCCGGTAGAGAAAGAGGGGAATTTGCTCTTCTCCCAGATCAACTCCCCAGAGGAGCTGGCAGAGGAGTATCGCAACACCAAACTACCGCCCAAGGAGCTGTTCTTCCCTCACTCAGAAGCCCTTTTCCGTTTCCGAAAAGGACAAGTGATCGAGGAGAACCCTAACGAGGACGAGAGGGTGATATTCGGCATGCGCCCCTGCGATGCCAAGAGCCTGACCCTGCTGGATATGGTCTTCAACACCGACAAGTTCAAAGACCCCTATTTCATCGCCAGGAGAGAGAAGACCACCATAATCTCCATCGCCTGCGCTCAACCTCAAATCACCTGCTTCTGTACCTCCTTTGGCAGCAGTCCCGTCTCAGAAGAGGGTTCGGATATTCTGCTTTTCGATCTGGGTGAAAATTATCTGGTTAAATCCATCACCCCAAAGGGACAACAGCTTATAGATGACCTGGGAGGGCTCTTGACTGATACCCAGAAGTCTGACCTGAAGAAAAGGGACAAGCTGGTCAAAACGGCGCTCGCTGAGATGAACTCGGAAATTTCTACTGAAGGGCTGAAAGAGAAATTGGAGGACATGTTTGATTCTCCGATATGGGAGAGAATACATCTTAAGTGCCTTGGCTGTGGTATCTGCACCTATCTTTGCCCCACCTGCCACTGCTTTGATATAGTCGACGAGGCGGTGGATTCCGAAGGCAAGAGGGTCAGAAACTGGGACTCTTGTATGTATCCTCAATTCAC
>DAOVDP010000091.1 GCA_030669445.1 Candidatus Latescibacterota bacterium
TAATATCGCCATCTTCTGCTTTTAACTGATATGGCCCCTGATTGCCCTCGCTGCCGATGAATTCGTTAGTAGTAAATCGTCCTCGGGAGAGAGCCCCAGCCAAGGTGACTCTGAACTGGGAGGAAGCGAACTGGCTATAGATGCCTTGAAGCTTATGCTCATATCTTCCCAGCTCTGTTTGGGTAAAAGAGAGATCGTAATCCCCAAGCACAACACTGAGATTATCCCTCTTAATCTGCACGAGTACCTTATCCAGATCCTGCAATTTTTCGGTGTTCCCTTCTGGCTGAATAGGACTGTTCTGGTCGGTCAAAAGTGCTAAAACCTCGGTGTCCTTTCCGATTCTGCCTGAGATATTGAGTCTCAATGTCTGTTCCAGTGAGAGATCCCGGTCGGATCCCACTGTTACGGCCAAGCTTTTGATCCCACTGATTTGAAGCTCCTCCCACTGGGCCGGTTTGGTTGTTTTTCGTCCAGATTTCCCTGAGGGCTCAATTGGCGGTCTCTGGGGAAATTTGACCGAGGAACTTTCTACTGTAGCTATCACTCTGTGACGATAAACTCCTTGCAGAGGGGGGGTGAACTTCTGAAATCTCACCCTCATCACCTTGTCCAGCGGGAGGGGTTCCAGGAAACTGATCTGATTCTCTGTCCAGTCGATCTCATAATCCTGCTGGCTGCTGACCCACACAGAGTCAATCCATACCTCTTCTGTCCCTTCAATAATTGAGTAGTCCCCTAAAGGATAAGGACCCGGAGTGCCGTTGCCGATTATCTGTATCTCCTCCCAAGGGAAATTTTCTCTGGTTTGGGCAAAGCAGGCCGTTGTTGTCAGCAACGAGGTTATTGCCAAGCAGGGGAGAAACAAAAGATTCCCTATCCGGTATCGATCGAAAAAACCCGACTTTTTACTCAATAATTCCTGACCACCTTGAATTTCTGCACCCGGGAATTCCCACTGTCCAGGACATAGAGAAAATCATCGTTCGCTACTACATCTCGCGGTATCTGGAAAAATCCCTCTGCAGTGCCTTTGGCTCCGATTCTCTGGAGTAAATTCCCTTTCTCGTCAAAGACCACCACCCGATGGCCTCCGGTATCAGCCACAAACACCTCTCCGAAAGAATTGATGCTGATTCCTTCTGGTTCTGAGAGCAGTTCCTCTCCGAAATAGAAGAGGAGACTTCCAAACTGATCAAAGACGGCTATCCGGTTGTTGCCGGAGTTGCAAACATAGGTGTTCTCTTCTCTGTCCAGGGCGAGACCGGCCGGGTTAAGTAGAGTCTCTGCCCCGAAACCAGTGAAGTCAACTTCCACCCTTCCAAAGGGATTGATCTTGATAAGCCGATTGTTTTCTGTGTCGGTTATGTAAATATCGCCGTAGTTAGAAATGGCAATCCCAGCTAACCAGCCGAAATCACCAGTTATCTCTGCCATAGGGGTTAAATCAGCATCAAAAGCCTGAAGACGACGATTATGTGAATCCACAACATAGAAATTCAGAGAGGTGCGAACAGCAACATCAGTCGGTTTGTTGAACTGACCCGGGTCCCAACCGAAGCTGCCAAACTGTACTAAGAACTTGCCTTTAGGATTAAATTTCTGAATCCGGTCGTTTCCCGTATCGGCCACGTACAGATTGCCTAAGGGATCTAAGCAAAGACCTTGAGGGTCGAGAAATTCCCCTGGCCCGTTACCTGCAGTGCCGAAGGTCAGGAGGAATTCGAAACGGAATTTGCCTCTGGGGGGGGGAGATTGCCAGTAGCTCCTTGGTCCACATCCGAACTCACAGAGGAGGGAAAGACCAATAGTAGAAAGTAGGAAACGAACAGTATAATTCATACTTTTCAAGGATGCTCCTTTGCTAAGTACGCGTTTTCACAAATATTATAGCGTAACCTGATCATAGGAGATTCTTCGGCTGCGCCTCAGAATGACAACGTTTGTCACTGTGAATCCTTCGCTTACTGTCATTCTGAAGGAGCGATAGCGACTGAAGAATCTCGCTCAGGGCAGGCTCCGTGAAGAGTCTTGTACCAAGCCATAAAATACGTCACCGTAATTGTGAATTAGAGCACTAAGTTACTTTCAAGACAGCTTCATCAAATACTCGGGCAAGTTCGCCAGTGAGCCTCTGGCGATCATATTTCTGGATAATCTTAGAGGTTGTTCTCTTAAGCTTGCCTGTTCTGTATTGGTTGTAATAACCGAGGATAGCCTTTTTGATCCCTTGGATGTCGTCGGGGGGGACCACTATGCCGTTGCCTGTGGAGCGGACAATCTGGGCTGCTGCCCCTTCAGGCACACAGGCCAAAATAGGTCTACCGCTGGCGATGTATTCAAAGAGTTTGCTTGGGGTGACAGCTTCTGCTCCTTCGCTTTCATCCAGTGTTAGCCAGAGCAAATCAGAGCTGAGAAGCTGAACAACACTCTCTGAATGCGGGAGATAACCTCGAATATCCACAACACCCTGCAAGTTGAGCTTCTTCACTAAACGTTTGTTTTCCTCTCGAAACATTCCTAAGAAAACTAACTTGATTTCGTTGGCAAGTCCTGGTTCCTCGTCTAACATTTCTCTTACTGCTGATAGAAAATGTTTGGGGGTAACGGTGGCGTAGAAAGACCCACTGTAGGTCACTGTAAATTTGCCGGTAGATGAGGGTTTCCCTTCATTTTTAAAATCATCAGGGTCAAATCCATGGGGAATCACAGTAAATTTTGAGGCAGCAGCTCTGGGATGTGCCTGGCGCAGGTTTTCTCTGAGCACCTCATTAGTGGAGACAACTCTGGCAGCTTTCCTGATCACCTTCTTTTCTAATACTTGATTCAATAATCGATGGATCGAAGTAGGGTAGTGAACAAACTGAAATTGTGTCCAAGCATCTCTAAAGTCAACCACCAGAGGCTTCCGGTAGAGTCTGCTCAAGAGGATACCGACAAGATGGCAGGTAAAGGGAGGGGCGGTGGTATAGATTAATTCCACTGATTCTTGGTGCAGAATTTCTCTGGCCTTACTCAAGGCAAAAGGCAGCCAACCGAGTTTGTTGTCCGGCTGGAAAACCATCTGACTTAAGTAACTCAGCGTTCTGCGCAGGTTCTCCGCTGGCTCTACCGTCTTCTCTCTGTGCTGCAACCGCGAAAGCATCTTGAGCGGGTCAAGAGAACCAGTCCGAACTACTTTTGCTGCCGCAGGGATATCCTTCAGTAGTGAGGGGTCAAAGGCAAAATAACTGCCAGGTCTCACCGTCAGTATAATCGGTTGCCAGCCAAAACTGGGCAGGTATTTGACGAATTTCAGTGTTCGCTGTACCCCACCTAATCCCATGGGGGGGAAGTAATAGGTAATGAATAGGGCTTTTTTCATCCTCAAGCACCTTCGAAATTCACGTTAAAAAAGGCTGCTTTTGTAAGAATATAATAAAAGCAGCCTCTGTTTGCAAGGATATTTATCTCATTCCAGTTAGGCTTCTAATCGTTGTTTCACTTCTTAGACTTAGGCTTTCTTTTTGCTCTTTTTATCTCCCGATACTGGATAGTGATAATAGTAGCAACGCGAGTAATAGCCGTATCGGCTATCAATATCGAAACCGTTAAGGACGCTGCCAACAACACGAGCCCCCACACTTCCCACTTCTACGCCCACCACATCCCACCCGTAGATTCGGTTAATAAGACCTCTTTAAGGAAGGCCACCGCTTTGGTAAAGCCTTCATTTACTGACATCAGACTGTCTTCATGTTCAATGGAGAGCACATCGTCATAGCCGACCATCCTTAAGGTGCTGACGAAGTCCTTCCAGAACTCATAACCATGCCCATAGCCAACAGTACGGAATATCCAGGAACGGTGAATCTCGTCACTGTAAGATTTGGTGTCCAGCACGCCGTTTACTGAGCTGTTGAAGGGATCTATCTTGCAATCCTTGGCGTGGACATGAAAGATCGCCGATCCTAATTTTCTAACCGAGGCGATGGGATTCATACCCTGCCAGAACAGGTGGCTGGGGTCGAAGTTGGCACCGATTACCTCTCCTACCGCTTCTCTCAACCTGAGTAGAGTCTCGGTGCTGTAAACCACAAATCCCGGGTGCATCTCCAGACAGATTCTCACTCCGTGCTGTTTGGCAAATTTCCCTGCCTTCTGCCAGTAAGGGATAACCTTCTCTTCCCATTGCCATTTGACAATCTGGCCAAAATCATCGGGCCAAGGACAGGTAACCCAGTTGGGATACTTAGCACCATCGGAGTCGCCTGGGCAGCCGGAGAAACCGATCACCCGTGTTATCCCCAGTTTCTCGGCCAGGAGCACCGTCTCCTCAAAAGTCTCGTGGTGTGCCTTGGCTATTTGCTGCTGAGGATGTAGAGGATTACCGTGACAGCTTAGGGCGCTGATCTCCACTCCTTTTTTGGCCAGCAGGTCTTTGAAACGCTGAAGCGCAGTCTGGCTTTCCAAAAGCTCAGCAGGTTTACAGTGGGGGTCACCAGGATAGTTTCCTGTGCCCAGTTCGACCACTAGGACACCATTCTGAGTGATGTAGTCCAGTGCCTCTTCCAGATTTTTCTGTCCAAACAGGGCAGTAAAAACTCCCAATTTCATTATGCTGTCCTCCTTTCTTTAGATGGTATTGTCTGATACTTACCGCAGAAACCGCATCGAATTGTCTAAGTTTGATATAGTCTTGACTGATTGTGAGTTACTGGTATTAGATTAGTCAACCCTCAAGTGAGTCATAATCCCCCTCTGGTCAATACTCCACACATCTAAATCAGGGTCGGAATCTATATCTCCTGTGGCAGTTACCCGATAAGTGCTGTCCGTCACTTGAGTCCAGGCATAGGCGTAAGGAAAGTCGAAGGGTATGTCGATAAAAAGCAACGAGTCTGACTCACCTTCACCGAGCACATTTCTGATCTTGCCCCCGCTGACACCAATATAGTGTCCGTTTTTTCTGTGGTAAGCCTCTTCCTGAAGTACAATCTGATGAAGTATTAACGTGGCTTTCTCAACCGCTACCCTTTTAGGTGAAGAAGTAAACGTGGGGAGAGCCAACAAAACAATGGCAAAGAGAATAGCCAAGATTACCAAAAGCTCGTAGAGTTGTCTCCGCATCTTCATTATCTAACCAGAAGATAGACACTGTAGAGTATTACTACTATTAACAGAATAAACCACAACAGCGACAGCCCCATAGCAGTTCGAGGAAGCTGAGGCCTTCGGAGCTGTATCCGCCTTCCTCTGTCCGTTCCGGTTCTGTTAAACGAAAACCTTCGGTAGTTAGGTCGCCTCATTTCGCGGTAGTTATTATCAGCAGATTGGTTTAAAAGAACCTATACCCGGTGAAGATCTTTCCGAAGAAGTTGACAAAAGGAGAGATCACCAGAGAGAGCACAGGGATACGACTGTTCAGCAAAATAATCCCTATCAGGATAAGCGGCCCCCATCTTTCCAGTTGGTGAAATCTATACTCTTGCTCC
>DAOVDP010000189.1 GCA_030669445.1 Candidatus Latescibacterota bacterium
GGTATTGCTCACATTCAGAGTATGAGTAGCCCCGAAATCCTCTGCCAGCTTAAGTCTCTTCTCATCTCCCTGGGCACCGATTATTATAGTAGTGTCTGCACCGCTGTCTAAGGCAAAGGCTAAGGCAAACAGTCCCACCGGACCAGGCCCTTGAATAACCACTGAATCACCCTCGGTTATTCCACACAACTGGTGAGTATGGGCCGAAGTGGCTCCAGAGCAAGACGCAGCCACTAAGATCTCCGGGGCAACCTCCTCAGTGATCTTCAGCACCTTTGTATCTTCAAACAGCACCAAGTATTCAGCGTAGCATCCCCGAAAATGGGGGACATCCTTGCAGGAGACATTGATGCCGTAAACCTTCCGGTTCACACACAGAGAGGGCTCTTTCTTCACCGCACAGTAGTAACAACTGTTACAGGTCACCCCTCTGTCCCAGATAACTAAATCACCTGGTCCCAACGGCTGACCGTAGATATCTTTTCTGCCCTGTTCCACTTCCATCACTCTGCCCACACCCTCGTGTCCCAGGATGAGGGGCAGGGGGGTACGAGGGTCTTTGCCTCGCCACATATGAACATCTGAGCCACAGACTCCCGACACCTCCAGCTTCACTAATATCTCTCCCCTGCTGAGCTTGGGCAGTGGGTATTCGATCTCCACCAGAGGTTTGTTGAACTCTTTCAGAACCATTGCCTTAGGCATACTATTCTCCTTCGTAATGGCTCGCCACGGATAACTCCAGAATAACACAAAAAACGATTGCAATTAGACATTATTTATAAAGGGTTTCTGTGCACTTCCGTGAGAGTCCGTGGTGAACTGTTATTTTCCTTCTATATCTCGACTGCGGTTCGATACATAGTAAGTATATTTTGTATAGGCACATCAAGTTGGAGATTATGCGCCGGCGCCAGAATGAAACCACCTCCCTTTCCCAGGGTTTTGATGCGACTCCTTACTTCATTTTTTACCTCATCAGAGCTGCCAAAAGGAAGAGTATGCTGGACATCTATCGAGCCGTGGAAGCAGAGATCTTTGCCGAACTCTCTTTTCAACTCTTCCGGAACCATACCCCGGGCCTGAGTCTGGATGGGATTTAGAATATCCAGCCCGATGTCGATTAAATCTGGAATTAACTCCCGCACGCTGCCGCAGGAATGAAGCATAACCTTAAGGCCGTAGCGTTTGCCTAAGGCAATTAGCTCCTTGAGAGCAGGCTCAAAAAATCTCCGAAACATCTCCGGACTTATCAGCGAACCGTTCTCTGAGCCAAAGTCGTCCCCGAGCATAAATATATCTATGCCCTCGGCACTGCATTCGAAGATCCGCTGGTTGTGCTCTAAGTGAAACTCCAGCAGCTTGTGCACTAAAGCATCCACCAACTTAGGGTTCAAAGCCAAGTCCATCAGCAGTCTGTCCATACCCCGGAGGTACATCGCCAGCTTAAAGACGCTGGCACGGGTGGCCAACCGATCGCCAGTGCACACGATACCGAAATCGCTGTATTCCTCACATTGTTCCACAACCGACTGGTAGTCAAACTTCTCTGTATCTGGCCAAGGGTGTTGTTCGATGTCGCCGGGAGTCTCAGCCTGGGTCAAAGGTGACCGGACGACCTCCAGATAACTTCCCTTGCCCCAATCTATTTCTTTCCTCTGAACGCCCCAGATATCAACAAAGCTCCCATCAGAAAGCTCCTTATGGAGACTGCCGTCCGGCTGTTCCACATAGTCATCGCCGGCATACCGGGGCTTCACATACCTCAGGTCTATCCCCAGGCCTTGCAACAGTTCCTCCTGGCTGCTTAACCCCAGGGTCTTCATAGCACCGGTGACGGCCTCCGGAACCGCCCACCAGTCTACTGGCACCCTATCAGGCTCCCTGTGAGCCAATGCGGTCAGTACCCTCTGTTTTGAATTGGCCATTTCTCCCTTTCCTTTTCTGAGAGTAAACGGGTAGGGACAGAACATTGTTCTGTCCTTACAGTGCTTATCCACGGGACAAAATCTATACAACCCACCAGGCTGGCAGAAAACTTCTGCGGCCTTCTGGGATGAACTTTCCACTATGTACCACATACCCGCGCTCCACACTGTACCGCTGCATAAACGAGCCCAGCGCTCGAGAAGGCCTTCCTCTCCACTTTGCCTCTACGGGAAACAAGCTGGTACCTCGCTCCAAGACAAAATCCACCTCGGCTCCGTTCTGCGTTCTCCAGAAGTGCAGCCGATCCAAATCTCCCCTGTGTTTCACAAGACCTACATACACCAAATTCTCCAACAGTCGCCCTATATCTCCCCTCAACTCCGATTGCGTTAGATCCCCGAGGAGATAGTTGCGAATCCCGTTGTCCAGAAAGTACACCTTGGGCGACTTGGTTACCTCCTTCTTTGGATTGGTGAAATATGGAGGAAGTAGCGAAAGGATGAATGTACTCTCCAAAATCGAGATATACCTT
>DAOVDP010000142.1 GCA_030669445.1 Candidatus Latescibacterota bacterium
AGCCCATATTGACCCACTCACCGCATATCTCGCACTCCTCGAGGCCTCGCATCATGTATTCCACCTTGTAAGGCTCGGTTTCACTCTGATCGGTCTTCAGATTGCCAATTGCGGTGTGCAACTGCCGGACCAGTTGTTTCCCATCCAGCACTCCGTTGCTGTCAGTATCCGCATTGTTTGGGTCAAGGTCAAAATAGGGTTCCTCCGTGTCGGTCAGGCCGTCACAGTCAGCATCATTTTCAATAGGCAGGAAGTGCGAGCCTGTGTCCACAATTTGCTCAAACAGAACGGGATTAACCCTGCCGTCGTGGAGGTCCCCGTCGTAACCCAGACTGCCGTGTTCCAAATAGTGTAAGGCGATGTAAGGGATTTGCATTGAGAGTCCGGTTGTCCCGTTCACAACCTCAATGTAACCCATATTCACCGTCTGCCCGCATATTTCACAGGTTTCAAGTCCATATTGTGCATACTCAAGCACATAACATCCACTTGTGCTAACCTCCCTCGGCAATCCCTGAATGGTTTCCGCTATCCTTTTTGCCTCCCGTATCCCATCAAGCACTCCATCCTCATCTGTATCCGGATTGTCAGGATCGGTATTAAGGTAACCTTCTTCAGAGTCCTTCAGTCCATCGCCGTCTCTGTCCTCTGCAACGGGGATCAAGTGGGGATCGCTTTTCTCCCCACCAATTGATAGTCCGGGGGCAAAAAGTAAACAGGTAGCTGCAGCAACAACAGCGGTCCTCTTGCTCAGCCGTTTCCAGAGTGGCAGGGGAATTCTCTGGGCTAAGGGCTGGGAAAACAGCTCCTGACACTCTCTCCAGACCCGGTGGTAATCCGCCAGCAGAAGGGGTGTGACCCGGCACCTTCGACAGGCCCAGTGGAACAAGATCTTTTGGCCCTCCGGATGAAGTCCGTTCTTCTGGTATCCCTTTCGAATGAACTCCTCCACACAACAAGAGGGGTAACCGAAGAGAAATCCCTCCAACCTTGCGGTCTCGGGCGATTTATCGATGCACCTGCCAGCAAATCTGCGCTGGTAAATATCTAAGTGTGAACCGATCTGGCCAAAGATCAGCTCCTGGACTATCTTGCGAGTCTTTACCCTTCTTGGGATAGTTCTGGGCTTCAGACCCAACTTCTGGAGAATCTGGAACTCCTCCGGACCAAGGGGCTTCTCCCAGCGACTCATAGGCTTTATGCCCTCGTCAGTCAGGAGTGCCAGATAGGCCAGTTCAGGGTCCAATCTGCGCACAAGCTCTGTGTTCATAGGCCACATTCCCTTCAGTTTAATCGGCCGGCTACCACATCGTAGGCCACAATTCCAATAGCTTTGTGTCACCTGGGGACATCGTGAAGGGAAACTGGGTTAGATTCCCTTTGTCGTTTCCATCCCAGATTACATGGGTTTCTTTCTTGAAATAGGCCGTATAGGAGTAGTTTCCAGTCCAGGGATCACGGCTGGTTATAGGCCAGGCCTCATGGCCTGTGTATCCCTTCCAGAATGCCACCAGCAGCTTTTTCTGCCAACTGGTGTTGTCGCCTTGATTCTCTTGGATCCTATCAAGCCAATCAGACTCAGGAAAAGACTGCCAGCCGCCGTTGGTGGTGTTGTATTTGTAGCCAGAATAGCCTGGATTGCTGTAAGGCTCAAGCCGGGTCTTTAGCCAGTTGATTCTGGGCTTGAGGTTGCTGATATTCTGCCGGGTCGTGGAGTTTCTGAAGATATCATCTGTACAGGGTGCCCAACTTGCCCAATCAAAGACGAAATAAGCGACACCATCAGCTCCTAAGGCGACCGGAAGCAAGAACGTGTAACGGAGTTCATACTCATCAGGTGTGTAGTAATTTCTGCCCTGATAAGTATCCGTATGAGCCCCGACGATCGCTGTCCACCTGCAAGGCCAGCCCTGAGAAGTCCTCTTCGCCTTGGCCGTGTCAGCTGTATTAGTGATGCACTTCTCAAATTCCACCATTGGCTTTTCTGTATTCTTCCAATTTTCGCTCCAGCAATACTTCTCTGAGACAAACACCCCTTTGGAGTACCACCAAAAATTGTTGAAGAAGACATCCCTATTGGGGATACCATTCTCGGGATCATCCCCAGCAATTGCATAAAGTTCAGGGTCTTTACCGGTATCTCCTCTGTAAAGATCCCTTACTCTCTCCATTACCTCCTTCATCTCTGCGCTCCTGCCTGGGCTGGGAGCTTCATGATAAACGACGAAACCCTCAATTCCGCCGAGCACACCCGCGTTCTTCAGGCTATTGTACGACTCCTCAGCATATTGCACGTGATTGGGAGGGTATCGATGAGCTGCATAAAGGTGGTAATAAGGATAACTGGTTGCTCGGGTTTGCCCTGGGATCATCCTGGGTCGGGATGGATCTCCCTTTGCCCAATCGGCGGCATCTATCTCGGAATTTGTTCCTCCCGATTTATGCTGGCTTGTGATCATCCTGTTACATTCCGTCTCCAGAATGCGAGACTTGTGGGTATCATCGAACGAATTGCCGCCATTCAGATCACAAACAAACCACACTCCTATCATCGCTGCCATTTTAAGCCTCCTTTGTCAGAGAATCGCCTTTTAACGGCTCCCCAAGTTGTTACACTCACGCCTGTCGGACTTCCCTGTTTCAATCTGATAATCTCATCGGTAAATTCTTGAACAGAAAAATCAAAAGGATGCACTTTGCCATCCTTGATAAGGAAACTGCTAAACGCTTCTAGAGGAAGGCAAAAACAGTGCTTCAGACTAATGCTGAGTGGAGAATAATAATCTAAGAGAACAGGAATATACTGACCTAAGTAGAGATAATGCTCCACACCTGTTGGGACATAAGATATAGGTGCTGCGGGCAGAGACAAGTTCTCAGGTAGAATGAAAAAGACCTCAGTGGGAATAACGTATTCTGGTTCGGAATTCCAAACAACCTCAAAGTATCTCAGCCTCGCATAGGTCACACCTGCTGGCCACTCCGGGTGCATCATCGATATAATATATGGCCTTTTACCAGCTAGAATTTGGTTTGTCGTTACTGCAAAAGCTCTCATAATCCGCCCGGGTTGATCCCATAAAATCTCACCTCGCACACGGCTTCGAATCTCATCTAAAAAAGCCCAGTCAAGGACATGAAGACCGAGAACCCAGCCATTTTCTATGGTGTAGACACTCCAATTCGGTTTTGCCAGCTCAAATCCTTCAGGTCCTTTTTTCACAAATACTACGAACTTCGCAAGGGACTTCCCTTGGAAAGAGTCCCTTCCGATCCAATCTTGGGCAAGTAAATCTTCACCCTCTGGGCCCCAAGGGATTTTTACAGAAATTTCGTTAGCCTGTATAGAACCTTTCAACCACTCTATAACTTCAATCTTAGCTTCGATCAAAGTGCTACCATATTCCCGCCCCCCTACGTAGCAACCTGTAAAGATGTAGTCCGAAGCTTTAACCACTTCTCCTAAAATAGAAACAGCATCCAGCCTTTCAGAGACAGAAACCAATAAGACCAGACTCAAATAGAGAACCTTTATTGCGGTCTTCGTCTTCATTAATCCCCCTGTTACCCTGTTACAATTATAGCCGAAGAGATGCTTAGTTTTGTCAGAAGTACGAAAAAGCTAAGAGCTCGGC
>DAOVDP010000029.1 GCA_030669445.1 Candidatus Latescibacterota bacterium
CGCAAATTGCTGTCTACGCGGAAGATTATATTCCCGCCGTTGCCTCCGTCTCCGCCGTCAGGGCCTCCTCGGGGCGCGAATTTCTCCCTGCGGAAGCTCACGCAGCCGTTACCACCGTCACCTGCCTTTACATAAATCTTGACCTCGTCGATAAACATAGCGTAACTTTCCTCGCCACCGTTTGCCTTAAATAATAACTTAGACTAACCTGAATGTCAAGCTGTTTTTCAGGTAGGGGCGCACCTGTGTGTGCGCCAATTTGGGCAGACACATAGGCTTCGCCCTGAAGGGCTCAAGCCCGAGGGGTCTGCCCCCACGAAGATGTGCCTGCAATCTTTCATTTCACGAGGGTTGTCGCCATCACCAGGACATTCTTTGCCTTTTGAGGATAAAGAAAAAAGCCGCCTTCTTTAGGGTCGAAGACGGCTTTTACTCATCAAACTTAACCGTACAGTTCTTACACTTACTTAACCTTTAGTGAGTTCACCAAATTAGTAGCGGTTTCTACCAGTATCCCGGCTGATTCGGGGGCGAGCATAAGATGGCTGTAGTACTTGTAGGCCTCCTCGACCTCATATCCTCCCTGTTCAAATGCCTCTTCGGTGGGGATGTAGCCTACAACATCGTTAGCATAGCCGATAATAAATGACCTGCCCGGCGATCGTTCCTTAATCGCCAGGCCAATCTGGCAGAATGCCTCACCTGGGACAGCCACTAAGTATAACTCACCTATGCGAATCACCTGGACCTCTGTGGATACAGTATTGGGCAGGATTCCGGCCTCCAGCAGCGCTATTGTCTCTTTGGCCCACTGTTCCATTGCCTCATATATCCTGCGGTTTATGTAGAGCCAGTCAGGCCCCTCTGAATAATACTGGTGACTATAATGTTGAAATTGAGCCTCTACCTGTGCCTTGGTCATCTTTTGAAGGGGAAGCTCAATATTCCTGCTTGCTACTGCCAGATCCAGATTGGGGGTAATTTCAGTGGAAGCCATTATCTTTACTGCCTCTGCCCCTACGATAGTACCTATTCTTTCGACCTGTTTAAAGCTGTTGCCCTGCAGATAAGGGTTGATATCTCCACAGGCCCCATTAGTGTAAAGAATTATCGGGTTACCAGGGAGGTTTCGCTCTACGAACCTGACGGCCGCCCCCGGGAAATCTGCTGACACCAGGCGGTTTTCATGGGAAAGTACTACCCCGTGACAAGGGTAGTTGAGTAGAGCTGCTACAGGATTCTCATCGAAGTCTTCGATCTTTAGTACCCCCAGAGTGGAATCTACGACCGCTTCTTTGGTCTTGATGGAAGCTGCCCTGCGGTTTATGCCCACGGTAACTGTGCCCTGACCAACGCTTGCCCTAACCTCTTTCAGGTTTTTCTCGGCCCAGATAACTGCTCCAGCCAACTGGCGATAGAGGACAGACATCCAGGTTTCGTCTATTTTGCCACAATTGCGCAGGCGCAAGGTGGCCGGCCCGGAGTGGGTATGGGTGCAACAGACCATCACATTCGCTCCGGGTATTTCAGTGTTCTGAGAGATTAGACCTCGAACTCTCTCCACAGAGTCCTTAGTTAGACCCACCAAGTCACAGGCTACTATAGCTGCTCTTTGGTGGCCATCGTCCAGAACTAAGGCGCTGCCGCACAACTCGTCATGGATGCCGACCGATGGTTGCTGCCGACCTACATATCCACTCAACTCCACCCCCACGGGAGGAGTGATGTTCACCTTGGCCACTCCGGCTCTCATAGTTGAGCCGCCCTTTTTTCAAAAGGTTAGCACCTAATTATTCCTACGCCAGCATCGCCCTATACTCTTCCCAAAATGTAGTCCATAGCCTTGGAGGTATTGTAAATCAAACTTTCGGAATAACAGGTGTAGGCGGGTATCATCTCGGCTGCTACAAAGCCGTCGTAGCCGATCTCTCCGAAGGCGGCCATAACCTCAGGCCAGTCCACATCCCCTGCTAAAAGGTCAACGAAACCGCCCAGGGTGCCCACCGACCTCCTGAAGTCCTTGAAATGAACCCGTTTTATCCTCTGCCCTAGTATTCTGATCCACTGTTCCGGGTAGCCAGTGAGGATCACATTTCCCACATCGAAGTAGACCCCCACATAATCGCTGCCGACTTTGTCCACGAATTCCCTCATTTCCAGAGGGCTTAACAGAAACTTGTTCCAGACATTTTCGATGGCGATTGAGACCCGATGCTTCTCTGCCTCTGGGGCCAGTTCCCTCAGGGCTGCCAGCGAGCGTTCGTAGACCGTGTCATAGGGAACAACTCTGCTGCCGGGGATAAAATCGGCCCCTACGGTCCCCGGCACCACCAGGATGGCATCGGTTCCCAGCCGGGTGGCTACATCCAGCATCTTCACCACAACCTGCTTTGCCTTCTCACAGGCTTGTTTGTCATCGCTGGTGAGGGGACAATTCCAGAACAGACCGGTGGCTAAGCCGCTTATCTCTATGCCAATTCGACCGGCCATCTGAGCTATTTTTGAGACTTGCTGCTGGGTGGAATCGAGGGTCAATTCCCCTTCTTCGGCTATTGCCAGCTCTATTGCCTCGAAGCCGGCATCTTTTGCCAGGCTCATATAATCCTCTAAGCTACCACTGGCGAACGACCATTGATTGATGCTTTTCTTCATTTTTTAATCCCTCCTCTGGTTTAACAAAGTAATAATTCGGCCACAAAGGCACAAAGACACAAAGGTCAGATAATAAATATCTTGGTCTCTTCGTGTCTTTGTATCTTGGTGGCTAAATCCTTCGGAAGTCACCCATCCTGTGCGTTCTGTGAATTCTTTCATAGATGATGAGATGGCGAATTCTCACACCTTTACTTCCCTACCCGTCTCTGCTGACTTTATCTCTGCCAGCACTATCTCTATGCTGGCGCGGGCATCCTCGGGGGTGACGACAGCGGGGTCCGTGTTCTTGAGGATGCAGTTAACGAAGTATTGAATTTCGTTAAAGTATCCGCCGAGGTCTGCAATATTACCAGCAGTCTTTGTTTTCCCTTGGATTTTGGGTTTCTCGATCTGGGGTGAGTGAGGTTTCTGCCCTTCTGGATAGACAGTGAGACTGGGTTGCCTGGCTGAGTTGAATTCCACTACGCCTTTTTCAAAGTACGCCCTGAAGGCCATACTGAAGGGGAATTCTGGGGTGGTCCTCCAGCCTCCTTCTGCCAGAGCAGTCTTTTTCCCCTCGTAGTTGTAGACGGTGAAGATATGATTCCAGGCGTGTGCCTCTCTGATTCCTTCGGCAAAGACAGAGTAAGGTCTGCCCATCAGATAGAGGATGAAATCCACATCGTGGATGTGTAAGTCCATCACTGCGCTGCCGCTTTTCTGGGGATCGGACATCCAGTCTTCCCAAGTCCAGGTTACCGGGGGACTGAGCCTTGAGCATGAGATAGCGCTCAGTTCCCCTAAGGAGCCGTCTTGGCTGAGTTGTTTCAAATAGACATATTCAGGCCAGAACCGGATGCAGTGAGCAACCATGAACTTAACCTTGGCAGCTTCGGTGGACCGAATCATCTTGTCTGCTTCTTCTAAGCTCAAAGCTATAGGTTTCTCGCAGAGCACATGTTTTCTGGCCCGGGTTGCCTTGACTGTGTAATCACAGTGCAGATAGGTAGGCAGACAGATGTCAATCATATCTAGCTCTTCATTTGCCAGCATTTCAGAGAAGTCGGTGTAAACAGCCGCTCCCTGGGGTTCTGCCACCTTTTGTGCACTTTCTTCCTGGAGGTCGGTGACCGCCGCCAGCTTTGTCTTCGGCAAAACGGCATAGACACTTCCGTGCATTTGCCCCATAAATCCCGCTCCAATAAGACCAACCTTTAACATAGTTTTCCTCCCTCCTTTTACTTAAAGATTGCGGTTTGTATAATATAATCAGGTAACAGGTCTATGTCAATTAAACTTTTGGTAGTTTTGAACACTGGGTTCTGCTGTTTGTTCCTCAGACGATTCCAGAGATTTCATTGGAGTTCGAGGTAATTCTGTCATTTCCCAAAAAACTTGGGTGGGTTTCATTTGAACCCACCCAAAGTGAACTTCCCTTGGAGCAAGTTGAGAAGGTGTTCATTGTAGTTTTCTTCCGGATAAGGAAGTTATCAGCCATTTTGAGATGTAGCTAATGCTGCTCCGCAATGTCTTTCTTGACAAACTCCACTGCCTTTCCTACTGTCTTCACCTGAAGAGCTGCTTCCTCGTCCATTTCGATATCAAATTCTTCCTCAAAGGCGGCAACCAATTCAATGCTCTGGATTGACTCCGCCCCTAAATCCCGGACGAAGTCAGAATCATCGGCAATCTGGCTCTCATTGACTCCTAATAGTCTGCTCACAACCTTTTTAACTCTCTCTTCGATCGACGTCATAAGATCCTCCTCCACTTATCAGGTTTTTCTTCCTTTTTTGAGAGCAGTCTGTCTCTCTTCTTTGGTAAGCGTATGGATAAACCTCATTAGTTCAACATCTTCGTCGCTTAACGACCTATTTCTTCTTGCCATCACAGCCCGGGCTGTATTTAACATTGCATTGAATCCGTACCCTTTATAGAATCTGTTGTTCAGGAACCAGACGAAAGAGGGTACGAATTTAGGCAAGATCCCTCCACTGCCCACCAGGTTGCACATAATACCAACTACTGTGCCCGTGTTGAAGAAAGTACCTATACTGGTCTTGGTGTGATCCCCGATATAGCATCCCACTTTAGTTTCATTTGAATCGGTTAGCGCTCCCTTTATATAGACCTGTACCTGGCTGTAGTCATTTTTTAAATCGCTATTTGTGGTCAAAGCCCCCAGATTGATCCACTCCGCAAGATAACTATGCCCCAGGAATCCTTCGTGATATTTATTTGTATAACCGTGAATTATGCTTTCCTCTACTTCACCTCCTATTCTGCACATAGGGCCGATTGCTGTTCCTTCTCTGACATTAGCTCCATAGATGTATGTTTCTCTGCCTATGTACGATGGTCCTTCTATCCGTGAGTAAGGGAAAATGGTAGCTCCTTCGTCAATGATCACCGGACCATGAGTTGTGTCTATAACCACAAACGGCTGAATCTCTGCGCTCTGAGCAACCCAAACCAGGTCTTGTTCGCCATAAACAGTGGAAAAAGAAGAAAACTTGCCTTCTATACCTGACTTTCCCAGGGAGTTAAAATCCTGTTCAATAATCTTCCCGTTGTGATTTATCAGATCCCAAGGATAGGAGATTAGATCTGCTGAGACAGAGCGTGTTTTAATCTTGGATTTGATCTGTTCCAGGAATGTCTGGATATTGTCTGCTGAACATGAAGCTGCTGTTTTTTGGCTTACTCTGGCGTACACCACGTCACCATCGCATAGCCCAACCTCCTCCGGCCCGTCTGGCTCCACAGCAGAGTCAACAACAAGCCATCTTCCGTTTATGAGAAGCAGATCGCTATTCCCAAGAATGCCAAGATCGTTAATAGGAGCGGTGGGAAATTTTTTCTTGAAGGTGGGGCTCAGATAGTCGCGTACAAAGAAGCACACTTCTGTCCCTTTGTAGTTGCTCAGAATCTTATCCAAAAGACTTGTACACCCACACTTAAGTTCGAAAACTGGACGCAGGAAAGTCAAGGGGTATAGATTGCAGTATTTTTCATCCTCGAATACGCACAATCGGCGCATATTATTCACCTCCCCAAATTAAGGGGTATAAGCCCCAGTATTCTTATAGGTTGTTTTCTTCTCTTTGAGCTTCCACTACGGTAATAGCTGTCACGCCCAAGATATCCTGGGGAGTTGCCCCTCGGGAGAGATCACTAACCGGTTTAGCAAACCCCTGAAGTATTGGTCCGTATGCCTCTGCGCCAGCAAGATATTGGGTCAGTTTGTAGGCGATATTGCCGGCATTTAAGTCCGGGAAAATCAGGACATTTGCCTTGCCTGCCACCTTGCTCTCGTTCACTTTTTTCCTGGCCACCTCTGGCACCAGGGCGGCATCTGCTTGGAGTTCTCCATCAATACAGAGCCCAGGCGCTTTCTCCCTGGCAATTCTTGTTGCCTCCACTACCTTATCTACAGAGGGATGTGAAGCACTGCCCTTAGTGGAGAAAGAAAGTAAGGCAATTCTGGGCTTTATGTCCAGCAGAAATTGGGCATTCTTGCCAGAGGTAATGGCTATCTCGGCTAATTGCTGAGAAGAGGGGTCAATATTTACCCCCGCATCAGCGAAGATCAGGACCTTCTGCTTTTCCCCCAGGCATTGAGGTACTACCATTATAAAAAAGCTGGAGGGACCAGAAATACCCGGTTCAAATCCAATAGCCAGTCCAGCCGTCTGCAAAACTATGGCGGTGGGATGCGTTGCCCCGGCGACCATACCATCAACAGCTCCTTCAGAGACCATCATAGCGGCAAAAAATAGATTTCTCCTGAGAAGTTTCTTGGCCGTTCCCTCCGAAACTCCCGCCCTTTTCTCACTATAAATGGCGGCATATCTGTCCAACTCGGATGAAGAGTGGGGATCGCAAATGTTAAGCTTACTGAGGTCAATGTGTAATCGGAAAGCATTCTCTTGAATTTCATTAAGTTTTCCCAGAAGTGTAGGCTCTGCGATCCCTTCCCCTGCTGCCATCGCCGCAGCGGTTAGAATCCTCTCATCTGCTCCTTCAGGGAAAACTATTTTCTTAGGACTTTTCTTAGCCCTTTCCTTAAAGATATCGGTTAAATTCATAACTCATTTCCTTCTCCTTTTAGTTCTTGTCTGCGAACGGCGGATGAGTGTGACACAAATTAACATCAATAGAGATGATAGAAATAACCAGTCCAAGGAAAAGACACATACGGCCAGGCAATATGTCGTTAGCTTGGTTTCATCCCTTGACCTACAAATTATATAAACAGTGGACCATTTGTCAACAGTTTTTTTATATTACGATAAAAAGTCTCTACAATTTTCCCTCCGAAGCCAGCTATTTACCCATAAAAGCTTTTTGCGCTCTGAAGAACTTTTTGGCAGAGTCTTATTAGATGCTACTAAAAGCGTTCCAATATCTTATCAAGTTGCTGGCTCATTTTCTCCACATAGGCATAGTAATCCTTCCGTTTCAGTTCTACTGCGGCTTCTTGGTCAAGTATAGCCACGCAATCGGGATGTAATTGGAGCACAGAGGCGGTAACCTGAGCCGTAATAGGACCCTCTACAGTTTGAGCCACTACCTTTGCTTTCTGGGCTCCATTTGCCAGAAGAAGGCACTTTCTGGTCTCCATTATCGTACCCACCCCCATAGTGATGGCAAATGTAGGCACATCCTCTATTTTCTCAAAAAACCTGGAATTGTCCTTCACAGTCTGTTCTGTCAGTGTCTTCAATCTTGTTCTTGAACCCAGGGAAGAGCTCGGTTCGTTAAAGCCGATGTGCCCATCGCCGCCGATGCCTAAGACCTGTATGTCAATACCCCCTGCCTGTTTTATCATCTCCTCGTAGTGGGCACAGTATGCTTTTACATCCTTTGCCAAGCCGTTAGGGACGTTCACACTTTGCGGCGGGATGTTAATGTGCTTGAAGAGATTTTCGTACATAAAGTAATAGTAACTCTGTGGATGATCAGGGGCTATGCCATAATATTCATCCAAGTTGAATGTTCTGACTTTCGAGAAATCCAGTCCCTGTTCCTTGTGCATCCGGGTGAGTTCTTTGTACAGCCCAATGGGAGTGCTTCCGGTTGCCAGACCCAGCACGCAATCGGGTTTTTCCATCACGGTCTTTGCCACAATCTCAGCAGCCTTCTTGCTCATCGTCTCGTAGTCATTGGTGATGATTACTCTCATCCTTCCTCCTCCTTCGTTGTTTTGGGTGTTGTTAAGATTCTAACCACAAGAGGATACAGAGAAAGATCCCAAAATCCCTCTCTGCGGTGCTCTGGGTTTTGTCAATGCAGTGTTTAGCTGTTTAATCCAATACCTGCTACTAGCTCAAAAGCGTTCGCCTAACTTCGGAGAGATCTCAGCATACTCAACAGGCATATCCCACCTGAATTTCCTTTCTGCCATTTCTCCCAGGTTCTGGATGACGAGTTTGATAAATTTGGTCTGTTCGGTGATGATACGATCGCCATCTGCTTTTCGATTAACGAAGAAAACCCGATAACGGTCAGAATCTTTCAGGATGCCCTGTCGAGGCCGGTCAAAGTCGTGGAGATAAAGATTAAACAGGCCTCTTGGACTATATCTGTTCCCGGTCTCGTCCTCCAGAAGAGTTCTTTGCCCGATGTTAGCTATCGCAGGAGGGTCGATTCCCTTATTTTCCAGGTATATGGAGAAATCGAGGCGGTCATACTTGTCATATCCCCATTTATCAGTATAACAGTTTCTCAATAGATTTCCCCCATAGATTCTCTTCAATATGCGTCTTACATAATCTCTTCTGAAATTCTCATACTGTACTCTATGCAAACGATTGTTGGAGTCGAAAAAGGGGAATAAAGCAGTGTACATCTGATATAGATTTCTCAGCCCTATCTCCTCTTCGGGTGGATATTCCGAGGTGGCGAAGTAATCAATGGTCTCTTTTATTTTATCTTCAAGTTGAATCCTATTCCAGCCCAGCTTCTCTGCCTGGGAATAGAGGCCCGCCAGCTCAAAAGCGAATGTCCTGAAGGTCACCTGAACATAGACACCACCGGCAGTTTCTCCTCTGGTTAGTAGGATGAAGGTTTCCTTAAAGATATGC
Source organism: Candidatus Latescibacterota bacterium (assembly GCA_030669445.1). Lineage (GTDB taxonomy): Bacteria > Latescibacterota > MVCY01 > MVCY01 > MVCY01 > MVCY01. Next base: position 8,721 of record DAOVDP010000029.1, read on the forward strand.
TGATAGGTTACTGGTGGGGCCTGTTGAGCACATCCCCAGGAAAATGTGGACAGAAACAGCCAGACGGCCACAGTTAAGAAGGAGGTAGGGGATAGTTTCATCGTCTCTCATCGTCAAGAATAAAACGAATTAATTGGTCTGTTGAGGAAACCCAGCTATATGAAGTACTTATTTTCTCTGTAGTTGCTCGATCAGCCAGGAGCGCCTCAACTGAATTGCCCCTTCGGGACAGAACTCATAGCAGGTAAAACACTGGATGCACCCTTTCTAATCGAATCGACTGTAGGATGACGATTAACAGTGGGAATGGCCTTCCATGCGAGGCCTTTTTTATCCCATTGCCTCCACTGCATTGGTCTCTAATCAAGTTCAGCCAGGTTAATTTCTCTCAGTCGCTTGGGGTGAAGTGGTTTCACCTTCTGGCTTTTCCTACCTCCCCCGCTTTGGTAATGGCAAATTTTGTGGCTATCGGCCCGATGATCTCAAAGATGATCGTGGTAGCTGCGATGGTATTGATGGTTATGACTGCCAGTTGATGTCCAGTCGCTCCTAAATCGCCAAATTCTCTCCCCACAAGGACGGCCAGACCGATGGCTACGCCTGCTTGGGAGAGCAAGCCGAAGGGCAGGTACTTCCGGATGTTTGTCCCTGCCTTTGTAATAAAAGCGCCTAAAAATGCACCGCCCATTTTGCCGGCTGTCCTGCCTGCTATATAGATCAAGCCCAAAAGGCCCATTTGGGGAAGCAGACTAAGCTGAAGCTGTGCCCCGGCTGCGACGAAAAAGATTACATAGATGGGTGGGGTGATACCTTGGACAGCATTTAGTGTCCTGCGACTTGTTCGGGGGAAAGCGCTGGCAACTACCATCCCTAAGGCTAAATTGGATAGGATCAAGGAAAGGTGGAGAAGATTAGCCACGCCAGCGCAGACCAGTATTGCCCCTAATGATAGCGTCAAAAGTTCGCCTCTGGTATGCATTTTCCGGATAAAGTAACCCCATATCATTCCTATTGTGATCCCTGCCGCCAAGGCCCCTCCAATCTCTATTAAGGGGCGCCCCACCGTGTTATAGAAAGACAGACCTTCTTTTCCAATAATGAGGAGTTTTGCAATAGCAGCAGCAAGCCCATAAATCACGATAGCTACGGCATCATCAAAGCCTACTATAGCTAACAGAGTATTTGTGAGCGGGCCTTTTGCCCGGTACTCCTGTAAAACCGCCACTGTGCCTGCCGGGGCAGTGGCCGGAGCTAAGGCAGCGAAGATCAAGGCCAGATAAACCTTGTGTGTCAAAAGATATACTCCCAGGAATACTATAACAAAGGCACCAAATGATTCTGCCAGGAGAATTATAATAATCCTTTTGCCCAGTTTTCTCAGGAGGTCTAACGAAAGCTGGCTTCCTATAACAAAGGCAATCAATGCCAAGGCCACATCGCTTACTATCCCTATTCTGTCTAACAAACCTAAATTAAACATCCCCAAGAAAGAAGGGCCCAAGAAGAGACCCATCACGATATAACCCACTACTGCAGGGAACTTAAGCCGATTGGTGATCTTCCCGCCGATAAACCCTAAGATTATTGCTATTCCTATCAGAAATAGTATATCCATGTTCTACCTTTCTTCCTTACCCACCTCTCCAGCTTTGGCTATGGCTAATTTTGTTGCTATTGGTCCGATGATCTCAAATATGATCGTTGTTGCCGCTATGGTGTTAATGGTTAAGACTGCCAGATGATGTCCAGCCTCTCCTAAGTCACCAAATTCTCTTCCTACAAGGATGGCCAAGCCAATGGCTACCCCTGCTTGAGAGAGAAGTCCCAAGCCCAGATACTTTCTGATGGTTGACGGGGCTTTAGAAATAGAAGCGCCCAAGTAGGCACCGCTCATCTTACCTGCCACCCTGCATAATATGTAGATCAGGCCCAAAAG
>DAOVDP010000122.1 GCA_030669445.1 Candidatus Latescibacterota bacterium
GCATCGTTGCTTTTACGACATTGACCGGCTTGAGTGAACCCAGGGATTTGGCCAGGATATTCTCCACCCCCACCATCTCTAAGACAACCCTCACCCCTCCCCCAGCGATTATGCCCGTACCAGGAGATGCTGGTTTCAGTAGGACTTTAGCTGCACCAAACTTACCTATCACCTCGTGGAAAATAGTTCCATCAACCAACGGGATAGAAACCATACCTTTCTTTGCCACCTCTGTAGCCTTTCTTATCGATTCAGAGAGTTCGTTGGCCTTGCCGAATCCTACCCCCACACGACCTTTTTTGTCCCCAACAGCAACTAAAGCATTGAAGCTGAACCGTCGTCCTCCCTTAACCACTTTAGCTACCCGATTAATATTGATAACACCTTCGTTCAATTCCAGCTCTGTCGTTTTCTGCAATTAATCCTCCCTTTCCGGTTAAAATTTCAGTCCTTCCTCTCGGGCACCTTCTGCCAGAGCCTTCACTCTGCCGTGATAGAAATACCCAGCTCGATCAAATACTACTCTTTGGATCCCCTCCGCCTTGGCCGTCGTCGCCAGAATTTTCCCCACCTCTCTGCTTTGTTCACACTTACCCTTCATCGTTTTGATCTTCTCCCGCACTTGGGGAGTGAGAGTGGATACCCCAAGTAGAGATTTTCGGGAAATGTCATCTACTACCTGAGCATATATGTGTTTCAGACTCCGGTATACTACCAAGCGGGGACGCTCGGCAGTCCCTATTACCTTCTTCCTGATGTGTCGATGCCGCCTTTCTCTGTTCAGACTGACTTTTTGGGGGGTTTTCATAATTGTAGTTCACCGTAATTAAAGAAATATTTGAAGTTTACGTTACTTGTACGCCTGCTTTACCTGCCTTACGACGGATTATTTCTCCTTCATACCTGATTCCCTTTCCCTTGTAAGGTTCAGGAGGTCTGAAGGATCGGATTATTGCTGCCATCTGTCCGACCTTCTGCCTATCTATACCTTTGACAATGATCTTCTGGGCCGCTTCTTGCTCACCTCTGGTGCGCCGTCCCTCTTCCAGGGCAAATTCAATACCATCGGGAGCGGGTAAGACAATGGGATGTGAGAATCCTATGTTCAACTGTAAATTACGCCCGTCTAATTTCGCTCGGTAACCGACCCCCACAATTTCCAATCTCCGCTCAAACCCCTGGCTTACCCCCTGTACAGCATTAGCAACCAACGATCGGGTAAGCCCATATAATGCCTTGGCTCGTTTACCCTGGTCCCCACAGGTGAGCTCTATCTTTCCTTCCTTCACCCGTATCTGTATATTTGGTCCATAGGACACCGAGAGTTCCCCTTTGGGCCCTTTCACCAATACATATCCATCTTCAACATTGACCTCAACTACTTGAGGGATTACAATAGGTTTTCTGCCTATCCGTGACACCTGTCGTTCCTCGCTGGTTTTAAATCCTTCTTATTACCACACATAACAGATAACCTCTCCGCCCACACCTGCTGCCCTGGCCTGCTCATCAGTTAATACCCCCTGCGGCGTGGAAAGTACAGCTATACCTAAACCGTTCAGGACCTTAGGAACCTTCTTATGGCCTACATACTTTCTCAGCCCAGGTTTACTCACCCTGTTGATTGCCTTGATAAAACTGTTCTCCTGGACGTCGTACTTGAGATAAAGCCTAAGCCGACCTTGCTTATTATCTTCGATAACAATATAATTTTCGATGAAATTTCTCTCTCGAAGTATCTCAGCTATCCTCCGCTTCATCTCAGAGGCAGGGATATCCACCTTTCTGTGTTTTGCCGCACAAGCGTTTCTGATATTGGTGAGCATATCACCGATTGGATCAGTCATACTCATACTTTCTCATCTCCCATCCTTGAGCCAGAAACCTGATTTCTTGCGTCTGGCTATTTAAGGGCTCCTTTTCGTTCTTCAGTAGCTTAAAGTCTACCAACTTGCTTTAGTTATGCCTGGAATCTCGCCCGAGAGAGCAAGTTCCCGGAAGCATATTCGACATAGCCCGAATTTTCTCAAATAGCCGCGGGCTCTACCGCACCGGAAACAGCGATTATACTGCCGAACCTCGAACTTCGGCTTCTTCTTTGATTTAACAATCAGAGCTTTCTTGGCCACAAAACCTCCTTTCAGCTTTTTCTAAAGGGCGCTCCAAAATCCTTCAGGAGTTCAAAAGCCTCCTCATCAGTTTTTGCTGAGGTTACAATAGTTATGTCCATTCCCATTATCTTTTCTATCTTGCTATAGCTTATTTCAGGGAATATAACCTGCTCTCTAATACCCAGTGTGAAGTTGCCCCGACCATCGAAGGAATTAGGACTTATCCCCCGAAAATCCCTGATTCGAGGCAGGGCGAAATTCAAAAGTCTGTCTAAGAATTCGTACATTCGGTCACCCCGGAGTGTCACTGCACAGCCGACAGACATCCCTGCCCTCAGCTTGAAATTGGAGATCGATTTCTTGGCTTTTCTCATAGAAGGTCTCTGTCCAGTAATAGTAGTCAGCTCCTTCACGGCTGCATCCAGTGACTTGGAGTCCTGGACAGCCTCACCCACACCCGTATTTACTACAATCTTCTCCAATTCAGGAACTTGCATTATGTTACGATAACCAAACTTCTCCTTTAGTTTGGGAATAATCTCCTGTTGATACATAGTCTTAAGTCGCACTGTCATAAATCTATCCCCTCTTGAATCAAAAGTAAAGGAACATCAGCGTAGTTGGGTTGACCGAGCAAGGATGAAAAGGACATAGACTTGATCTAAAGGGCATCTAACATCTCGCCACATTTTTTACAAACCCTCACTCCACTGCCATCTTCCATAATTTTTCTGCCGACCCGGGTGGCCTGGTTGCAACTTTTACAGACAACCATTAGGTTAGAGAGTTGTATCGGCGCTTCCTTTTCCAGTATACCGCCCTGTTGATTTGTCCGAGGGCGAGTATGCCGTTTAACCATATTGACATGCTCAACAACTACCTTTTCCTGCTTGGGAAAAACCTTCAATACTTTCCCCTGTTTTCCCCGGTAGTCTCCAGCAATTACCAGAACAGTATCGTTCTTTCTAATCTTGAACCCCATTTTCCTCTCTCGATAATTTAATAGACCTCCGAGGCCAGAGAAACGATCTTCATAAATTGTTTCTCTCTGATCTCTCTGGCCACCGGGCCGAAAATTCTCGTGCCTCGCGGTTGTCTTTGGTCATCTATCAAGACAGCGGCATTTTCGTCGAATCGGATGTGAGAACCGTCTTTCCTTTTCATCTCTTTTTTGGTCCTGACAATTACCGCTTTCACAACATCTCCCTTTTTAACCGTCCCACTTCCAGGGATAGTAACCTTTACCGAAGCAGTGATAATATCACCAATTCGGGCATATCTTCTCCTAGATCCGCCCAACACCTTAATGCACATTATTTCCTTGGCTCCAGTGTTGTCAGCCACTCGCAATCTTGTGTATTGCTGTATCATCCGATCATCCTCATCTCAATCCTTGCCCCGTGGGTAGCTTCACACCCTGCGGGGTTTGCCTACTCTGCCTTTGCTATTATTCTGCCCAGTCTCCAGCGCTTAGTTTTACTCAAGGGTCTGGTCTCCGTTAACTCAACCAGATCACCCGTTTGAGCAACATTCTCTTCATCATGGGCGTGGAGTTTCTTAGTTCTACGGAAAACCCGTCCGTAAAGTGGATGCCTCACCAATGTGGTTATCGCTACTGTAACGGTCTTGTCAGACTTGTTACTGATTACCCTGCCTATTCTGATCTTCCTTTTTCCCTGTTGTTTCACTGCTATTCTCCTCAGGTTCCTGGGGTTGGGATCCTAATACCAACTCTCTCAGTCCCAATTGATCTTCGTGCAGAATGGTTTTCAATTGGGCAATCTCCCGCTTTATCTGGCGAATCCTTCTGTGATTGCCTAACTCCTTTCTGGTAGCCAACTGGAACCTTAGGTTGGACAACTCCTCTTCGGCATCGCTAGCCCTGTTAACTGCCTCGTTATATGTTAACTGTCTCAGCTGGTAAGATTTCATTTTAAAGGATACTCTCCTCCGTGCGTTCGATGAATCTGGTTTTAATAGGCAGCTTATGACTGGCAAGAGCTATGGCCCTTTGGGCTAAGTCTCTGGAAGTACCTCCCAGTTCGAACATAATTCGTCCCGGTTTGATCACCGCTACCCAGTATTCTACCGCGCCCTTCCCTTTCCCCATTCTGGTTTCAGCAGGTTTGATGGTCACCGGTTTGTCTGGGAATATGCGAATCCACAGCTTTCCGCCTCGGCGAATGTGTCTGGTCACTGCAATCCTGGCTGCTTCGATCTGCCGGCTGGTGATCCAACCAGGTTCAAGTGCCTGCAACCCATATTCACCAAAG
>DAOVDP010000031.1 GCA_030669445.1 Candidatus Latescibacterota bacterium
GGGGAGAAGATTGCCGCTCTGACCGCTTACGACTACATCCTGGCCACTATCCTCGATGAGATAGGCATAGACCTCATCTTAGTGGGTGATTCACTGGGGACTGTTTTTGCCGGGTATGAGACGACGGTGCAGGTGACCTTAGAGCAGATGCTCTACCACACTAAGATAGTTTCCCAGCAGGTCAATAATGCCTTGGTGGTTGGAGATATGCCATTTATGTCGTTTCAGATAAGTCCAGAGGAAGCAGTGCGGAATGCCGGCCGGTTTCTCCAGGAGGCAGGGGCAGAGGTGGTGAAGTTGGAGGGTGGGGAAGAGATCGCGCCCACGGTTAGGAGGATAGTCAATGCCGGTATCCCGGTGATGGGCCATCTGGGACTCCTACCCCAGTCGGTTCATAAATATGGTGGTTACGCAGTGCGAGCCAGGGAATCCAAAGAGGCTGAGAAATTGCGCCAAGACGCAAAAATTCTCGAGGAGTGCGGGGTTTTCTCTATAGTGTTGGAGAAAATCCCTCACCAACTGGCACGCCAGGTCTCCCAGAATCTGAGCATCCCCACTATTGGCATCGGGGCTGGTCCCGATTGTGATGGTCAGATCCTGGTGACCCCCGATATGCTGGGACTGTTTGAGAGGTTTCATCCTCCGTTTGTAAGGAGATATGCGGAGCTGAATAAAGAGATTAAACAGGCCTGTACGGCCTATTTACAGGATGTAAGGACAGAGAAGTTCCCCTCGCTGGAGGAGAGTTTCTGACAACAGCCGCAGATTGTTGGGTTTCGCCGTTTTTATCCTGATGCGGTCTTCCAGCCATCTTGTAGGTTGGGTTGAGGAACGAAACCCAACCTATTGGTCTGGTTTAACCTAACCTATAACTATCTAATTAGGATGAATCCGCGGTTAATTTTTAACAATGTCTTCTAACCCGAAAGGAGATCTTGCTGAAGATGGGAATATCAAGACTTATAAGACCAGAACGGCCCAAATGCCAGATTGAAGATGTGGAGCAACCCAACCTGTTCAGGGATATCTTCCCCTACACGGAAGTGCCGCGGATGATATTTGACAATGTGATAATACCCGTGGAGCTGCCGGATGAGATATGGATAACCTGCACCACCTTCAGGGACGGCCAGCAGGCCAGACCCCCTTACACAGTTAAGCAAATAGTGGACCTCTACGATATGCTACATCGACTGGGGGGCTCCCAGGGTGTCATTCGGCAGTGCGAATTCTTCCTCTACAGCCAGGGCGACAAAGAAGCGGTAGGACAATGTCTGGAGAAAGGATATAGATATCCAGAGGTTACCGGATGGATCAGAGCTGTTAAGTCCGATTTTCAACTGGTAAAACAGATGGGGCTGAAAGAGACAGGAGTGCTCACTTCTGCTTCTGACTACCACATTTTCCTCAAATTGGGTATGAATAGGAAAGCCGCCTTAGAGGCTTATTTGGCCGTTGTAAAGGAGGCGATGGAAGCTGAAGTGCGGATCAGATGCCATATGGAGGACATCACCAGGGCCGATTTCCCCGGGTTCATCATCCCCTTTGCCCAAGAGTTGATGGGTATTTACGAAGAGGTGGGGGAAGAGACATTAGCAGGCCCGCCGATTAAGATAAGACTTTGTGATACTATGGGATATGGCCTTCCCTACCCTGAGGCAGCCTTGCCTCGAGGGGTCCCCAAGATGGTGCATGCTATGGTTCACCAGGCCGGTGTTCCCCCCTATGCCTTGGAGTGGCATGGACACAACGATTTCCACAAGGCCCTGATTAACAGCGAGGCTGCCTGGCTTTATGGCTGTGCCGCTGCCAACGGGACACTCCTGGGCTTCGGAGAAAGATGCGGCAACCCCGCTATCGAGGGACTGATTATCGAATATATCGCCCTTCAGGGCAAGACCAACGGAGTGGATACCACTGTAATCACCGAGATCGCCGACTATTTCAGAGAAGAGGTCAAGGCCTCAATCTCTGCTAACTATCCTTTTGTAGGGGAAGAATTTAACTTTACCAGGGCCGGTATCCACGCCGACGGGATCAGCAAAAATGAGGAGATATACAATATCTTTAACACCACCGAGATTCTAAACCGATCCCCTGGCGTTATGGTTACTGACAAGTCGGGCACCGCTGGGATTGCCTACTGGATCAACTCCCATTTCAAACTGACCGGCGACAGGGTGATTGACAAAAGACATCCGGGAGTGGGCAAGATCTATCACTGGGTGATGGACCAATACAGAGAGGGCAGGATTACCAGTATCTCTACCGAGGAGATGCTGGAGAAGGCGAAGAGATACCTGCCAGAGCTGTTTATCTCGGACTTCGACCGGATAAAGGCACACGCCCGTCTGCTGGCCGAGGAACTTATCGAAGAGGTAGTAAATCTGCCTGCTATTCGCTCAATGGACCCATCCCAGCAGGAACCCCTGTTGACAAAGGTGATCGAAGAGAACCCTTACATTCAGTTGATAGCCGTCAGTGATAAAGAGGGCAGCAGGGTTACCCGAAATATCACTCAACCGGTAGACAAGGCAAAATATGAATACCACCGTATCGGGGATGATTTCTCTAACCGAGAGTGGTTTATCGGCCCGCTGAAGACAGGGAAGACCTACGTGACGGGACTTTACACCTCAACCGTCACAGGTGCGCTGTGCATCACCGTTTCTGCCCCGATCAGGGACGAGAACGAAGAGATAGTGGGGGTGTTGGAGTTCGACCTTAAGTTTGAAGAGCTGGTTAAACTGGAGGAGCAGAGTCGTGAGGATGACCTTAGCTGAGAAGATTATCGGCCGGCATTGCGGGCGGCAGGTGAAGGCAGGCGAATTCGTGGTGGCCGATGTGGACCTCTGTTTCCTCCAGGACGGCACCGGCCCCCTGGCGGTCAGAGAACTGGAGCAGATGGGACTGGAGAAAGTGGCCCATCCTGAGCGGACTGTCCTGTTTATCGACCATGCTGCTCCCAGTCCCCGCCGTGAACTCTCCGGTGATCACATCACTCTCCGGGAGTTTGCTCGGAAGACAGGCGCTCTGCTTTCCGATGTAGGCCAGGGGATATGCCATCAGATTGTGAGCGAGTCTTACGCCCGTCCGGGAGAGATAGTAATCGGGGCTGACTCCCACACCTGCACCGCCGGGGCCTTGGGGGCCTTTGCCACCGGAATGGGCTCTACCGACGTGGCGGTGGCTGTAGCCCTGGGAAAGGTGTGGCTTAAGGTGCCACAAAGTTTTAAAATAACTATTTCCGAGGCTTTTTCCCCCGGTGTTTACGCCAAGGACTTGATCCTTTCCCTTATCGGCACAATTGGCGCCGACGGTGCCACCTACAAGTCCTTGGAGCTGGATGGGGAAACTGTGGAGAGGATGTCTATGGCCGAGAGGTTCACCTTAACGAATATGGCAGTGGAGACAGGTGCCAAGGCGGGTCTGATTGGGGCCGATGAGGTGACCCGCCTGTATCTGAAGGCTCAGGGAAGAGCCGATGACTTCCGGCCCGTAGCCGCCGACCCTGATGCCCAGTACAAGAAAACTATAGAGGTCAATGTCTCTGAACTCCAACCGCAGGTCTCTTTCCCTCATCAGGTAGACAACACCAAACCTGTCTCAGAGGCGGTGGGGATAAAGGTGGATCAAGTATTTATCGGCACTTGCACCAATGGGCGGCTGGAGGACCTGAGGGTGACGGCAAATATCCTCGAAGGCAGGACCTGCCATCCTGACACCAGACTTATTGTCTGTCCTGCCTCTCGGCGAGTCTATTTAGCTGCCTTGCGGGAGGGGTTGTTGGCGACCTTTGTGGAGGCGGGAGCCGCGGTGATCAGTCCGGGCTGTGGTCCCTGCGTGGGGGTGCACCAGGGGGTGCTGGCAGACGGTGAGGTCTGTCTCTCCACTGCCAACCGGAACTTCAAGGGCAGAATGGGTAATCCCGACAGTTTCATCTATCTTTGCTCTCCTGCCACTGCAGCCTATTCGGCCATCAGAGGGGAGATCTCAGATCCGAGGGAGGTGCTGGGGTAAAGGAAGGACAGAGGGAACAGCTTTAAATGAGCGGAGAAGGTCCTTATCGAATGAGCAGTAGCGCAGGGGTTTGTCCCCCGCTTCAGTGGGAAAGCAGAGGGCGAGAAAGTAGGGGCGACCCTCCGTGGTCGCCCAAGAGCGAAGAGGTTGTGGGGGCGACCCTCCGTGGTCGCCCAAGAGCGAAGAGGTAAGCTTATCTGAGTGGGAAGGCTCTCCAGAGCCCGATTGTGGCGTTAAATTCCTTGAGTGTGAAAAGGGAGAAGAATGTTTAAGCCGAAACTTAGAATAACTAACAAGATAATTCAGTACCTTACAGCCATCGCCGCTGCCAGAGAGTTGATTCTCAATGCCCCACTTCTGCCCCAATGAGAATAGAGGGAGACATTATGCTGCCTTGCAAACAGCGGATCAGAAGACATTGGATATAACACTCTGGCTGGATTTCTGCGAAGGTGTTGCTGTGAGTATGAATCGGGTCAAAGATGCGGTTTTAGAGCTAAGCCTTGATAGACGAGCGAAAGAGAAAAAGGGACAAATTTTCTTGAACGAAAGACAGATGAAGATTCTAAAACACTTACAAACAAATCCTCGGATCAGTATTTCTGAAATTCAAGAGATGTTCAATGTGAGCAGAGAAATGGCGAATCGGATAATTAAGGTTTTATTGGAACAGGGTTTGATTACGAGGAGAGGACGAGGTAAGGCAACGTACTATGCGTTACCGTGAATCGTCAACCTTACGTCAACCTTACGTCAACCCCGTAGGACCTTTGATCTCTCATGGGATCAACTAACGTGGTTTCAGTATACAATATGTAGTATAATTTCACCTGTCTGCCGTAACACAAGCAGGAAAGTTGTAACCTAATCGCCGAGAAAAGAGGGGTAGTTTATAGATAAATTCAACAGGAAAGGAAGCAAATTTATAACAAATCCTTATAAGTGAGCAGAAGATGGCGGGGTGGCAGAACTCTGGTCCAAATACCAGGTGTGAGGTTGAGAAAGCCTGGGGCGTCAGGACATAGGACTTTAGTCCTGCCAATCCAGCCTGACTGTCGGCTGGCAGCCGACCAGAGAAAAGGTCATCGCTGGAGCGCCTACCTCTGTGAGTAAACTCCACCCCGCCGTCTATCCGAAAGCAGCGTGAGAGATCTTACCAAGACCGGGTCGCATCGGTAAATAAGGGGTCAAGATATGATAGGGGACAAAAAAGCCTTCAGAAATCAGGACCTTGGTTTAGAAAGATTGGTCAACTTTGTAGTTGCGAAATATAAGCCAGAGAGGATAACTTTATTTGGCTCTTATGGAACTGGAACGAGGAACGAGAATTCTGATATAGATTTGGTGATCATAAAAGAGACCAAGATGCGGTTTGTAGATAGGGTGGTAGAATTGATGCAGCTTATAAGGGGTCAGTTTGGGCTTGAATATCCAGTTGAGCCTCTTGTTTATACTCCGGAGGAGTGGAGATATGCAAGGAAGATAAATAGTATCTTCACTCGAACTGTTCTATCAGAAGGGATTGTGTTGTATGAAAAAGAATAAAGCGGCAGCGGAAATCTGGTTTAGCAAGGCGAAAGACCATCTCACCTTTGCGAAAGCCGGTTGGAAAGAAAGTAGGATAGTTTCAGATGCCTGTATTTTATGCCAGCAGGCAGCGGAAAAGGCATTAAAGTCTCTGTTGGAGTTAGAGAATATTGATATAGAGAAAACTCCTGCTTTTAAAACTCATAGGTTAGCCGACATAATTGAAGAGTGCAAAAAATATTATCCACAGGTGGAAGTCTTTACCGATGATTGTGACAAATTGACCGTCTACTACTTCGATAGATACCCCGCTGATATTCCTTTGAATTTGACTGAGGAAGATGCTGCATTTGCACTTGAGACAGCAGATAAGATTCTAAGATTTGTGGAAGAGATAATATCAACAGCCTGAAAAAGACAGGACTTAATTGGGGAAGTTTCTCCTGATGTTGATCCTCAGAAGGTCGATGTAAATACAGAACTTTTGAGATTTGACATAAAAATGGCGGGGTGGCAGAACTCGGGTCCAAATACCAGGTAAGAGGTTGGAAAAACCTGGGGCGTCAGGACATAGGACTTTAGTCCTGCCGATCCAGCCTGACTGTCGGCTGGCAACCGACTCCGAAAAGGTCATCGCTGGAGCGCCTATCTCCGTGAGTAAACTCCACCCCGCCGTTTCCTAAGGCAACTTAAGCGATGCGTAGAACAATATTGACAGAACTGATAAAACAAGGCGAGACCGACAGGGTGGAATTTAAGGAAGCTCGAAGCAACCTTCCGCAGGACATCTGGAAGACTATCTCTGCCTTTGCTAATACCAATACAGGCTTAATTGTCCTTGGAATCAGCCAGGAGAAGGGAAGGTTCATCTGTGAAGGGGTTGAGAATCCTCACCAGATTATGGACGATCTGACTTCTACCATTGGGCAAAGGTTCAATTTCTGTCCGGTGATAAGACCTGAAATTGTGCGCCAGAAGGGTAAAGATTTTATGACAGTTGAGGTGGAAGAAGCTCTAAGATATCAGAAACCGATATACATAAAGGACGCAGGCCCAATTAAGGGCGGATGCAAAAGAGTGGGGGCAACCGACATAAGGCTCACTGATGCTGATTTGCAGCGATTCTTTCAGGAGAGAATAGGTTCTCCTGATGCTCAACCTGTAAAAGGAACAAGTAGAAGGGACATTGACGAATCGCACTTCCTGACATTCCGTAACCTGCGCAGATTAGAAAAGCCGGATGCTCCTGAATTATCCCTGAGTAATGAAGAAATTCTAAAGGCTTATAGCCTATTAGCGCAGGACGAAAAAACTCTCACCGCTGCAGGACTACTCCTTTTTGGTAAAGAAACAGCTATCAGAAGGTTCTTCCCTGCTTGGAGGCTTGATGTTATCCGAATAAAGGGCACAGAATGGGGTAAAGATAAAGACCCCTTCTTGTCTCAGGATTTAAGGGGTGGTCTTTTGACGATTAGAATTCAGGCGCTGGATATTATAAACAGATTCTTTATGATTCCGTTTAAGATGGGGGAGGGATTAGCCAGAACAGAAGAAAATCCTTTCAACCGAGCTATGCGAGAGGCTCTCGGCAATCTCCTAATGCATCAAAACTATTTCCACCCCTCTCCTGCACAGGTCAGAGTATATAACGACAGGATTGAGTTTTATAATCCTGGCTACTCTCTCAAAGATCCAGATTCTTTCAATGTACCGGGTTCTGAACTTCGCAATCCTTTGATAGCTTCGGTGTTTTACGATATAGGATGGGCAGAAACCAAGGGAACCGGCTTCAAGACAGTCATTATGGAGATAGTAAAATCAGACTATCCCGTTCCCAGATGGGAAAGCAGCCAAAAGAAAGATACCTTTACACTTGTCCTACCCTATCACGCCGACCAGGTCACCCCACAGGTCACCCCACAAGTCACCCCACAAGTCACAGTAACGGACAAACATGCTACAGTATTGAGATACTGTGAACAACCAAGACTACTGAAAGAAATCATGGAATTTCTGGGATTAAGCGATAGGAAAAATTTTATGGAGCGAATACTCAATCCTCTCCTGAACGCCGGTCACTTGGAAAGGACTATTCCTGATAAGCCACGCAGTAGATTTCAGAAATATGTTACGGTGAGGGCGAAAGGAAAAGAATGATTAATCTGCTGGGACAGCAGGGCTCCAGTCCCAATACCAGGCAAGAGGTCGGAACAGCCTGCAGCGTCGGGACATACCTGCTGTGAGCGGGTCGCCTAATCTCGCCACTACACAAAAAAATCGGGCGGAGGTTTCCACCCGACGGGGCAAGTAGTGGATAGATCGAAAATGCGGTTTTATCACTTCGGAGCCAACCACTTAAGTGGGTCTAACGGCTCCTTTTTCTTGAGGATTTCAAGGCGAAGTTTAGGACCTTCTAAGGAGCCAGTGTCTCCTGAAGTTGCCAGAACCTCGCCGGGTTTGATGCTGTCCCCTTTTGCCACGAAAATCTCCGAAAGATGACCATATAGACTGAAGTATCCATTTTGGTGATAGAGCAAGAGGAACTTGCCATATCCCCTGAACCAGTCAACCAGCACCACTGTCCCCGGAGCTACCGCCTGCACCTGGGTGCCAGAAGGTACTTTTATGTCTATTCCTCGATTAAAAGTCCAGGTTCTGAGGATTTTATCCTTGTGCCTGCCAAACCGGTTGAGCACAGGGCCTTTCACAGGCCAGAGAAGATGACCCTTATGCTGAGCCAAGTTGTAAGTGGGGATAATGCCTTTGATCTCTTCTCTGACTACCGACAACCTCTCCACCTCTTCCAGGTGCTGTTTGATTGCCAGCTTAATTGCGGCCGTCTCTTTCTGTAACTCTTCATTAGCCTGCTGGGCTAACCGGCGATTTTTCTGAATTGAGCCTAAAAGCTGCTTTTTCGCTGTTTTCTCCGTTTCCCGGGCCTTCTGTTTTTTCTGTTTGTCCCGTTGCAAGCGGAGCTTCTGTCTCAGGTCCGCCTCCAGTCTCCTCTTTCTGGTTTCAATTCCCTGCTTAGTGCCCACTATCTCTTCCAAATCCCTTTTATCTTGCTGTTCAATCAAGGCAAAATATTTGTATCGTCTCAACAGCTCAGGGAAAGAGCTGGAGGAGAGCAAGATCTCCACCTGGGTGAGTCGGCCGTGTTTATAGATTGCCCGCAGCCTTCTGGCAAAATCTGCTTGGCGTTGTGAAAGAGTCACCGTAGTTGTCTCAAGCTCGTTAGTCGTCCTTTGAATGTCCTGCTGGAGCAATTTCTCCTGGGCCTGGAGGGTGCGAATATACCTCTGTATCAGGTCTATCTGCTTTTCTCTCCAGTGAATCTGCGACAGCACCTTCTTCTCTTGGCCCTTGAGCTTTGCTACCTGCTCTCGGTTTTTTTGGATTTGCTCTCCAATACTCTCCAATTCTGCCTGTTTTGTCCGGATTCGTTCCTCTAATTCTCTCTTGGGGTCAGCAGATAACGCTGTTTCCCAGGCAAAGAGAGAGAAAAGCAGGCAGGTTATTATTACTATCTTTTTCATTTTCTTGGGTTATTTTGATTTGAGCGTCACCTGTTCAGGGCAGATGTTTTAGTACCCGGCGTATTGCCAGGCGGCTTCCCAGACCGCCCAAGACCATCCCTAACGAGATCATCAGCCAGACAGCCAATTCTGCCCCAGAGACTGAGATCAACGAGGGGAAACGAAGACTGAGCCAGCGGTGAACAAAATAGAGAAGGGCAGCGGCTATGCTGCCTCCCAGGGTTCCTCCAATAATTCCTTCCAAGAGGAAGGGAGCCCGGATGAAGCTATCAGTGGCGCCGACTAATCTCATTATCTCAATGGAGTCTCGCCTGGCTAAGATGGTGAGGTTCACCGTGTTGGAGATAACGAATACGGAAGCCGCGCCGATCACCAAGGTGACCAACACAGCGACAACGGAGAGGATATAAATCAGACGGTCGAGTTTCTCCACCCACTTCCGGCCGTATTCGATTTCTTCCACCGTCTTCTCTTTTTCTACAGCTTTGACGATGGCAGCGATCTTCTCAGAACTTCTATAGCCGCTGGTAAGCGTCACTTTGAGGGAAGCTGGGAGGGGATTCTGAGAGACGGCATCTAAGAAGCCCTCTCCGAAGGTCTTTCGGAACTCTACCGCCGCCATCTCTTTATCCACATAGAGGACGTCCTTCACCTCTGGCATTGCCTTCAGCCTTTTCTTCAAACCCAGGATCTGTTCTCTGGTGGCGGCATCGGATAGGTAGATCTCAATCTGGACCCGGCTTTTAACCTGGTCTATCAGACCATAGAGGCTCAGTA
>DAOVDP010000007.1 GCA_030669445.1 Candidatus Latescibacterota bacterium
TTGAATGTGCTTGCCGGCTATATGCTCATCTTAAGCGGGCAGATGTGCCGCACTTACACTATCATAAATCTCCACCCCGCCGTACCCGGAGGCCCGAAGGGAACCTGGCAAGAGGTCATCTGGCAACTGATAGGGAAGGGGGGCGAAAGCACTGGTGTGACAATTCACTTAGTTACTGAGACACTTGACGAAGGTCCTGCTATCACTCACTGCTGCTTTCCTATCCGAACCGACCAGTTCCAAGAACTGTGGGAGGAGATGGAAGAGAAATTGAAGACCAGAGCCTTGTCCCAAATCCAAGAAGAAGAGGGGGAAAATAACCCCCTTTTCAGACAGATACGGCAACAAGGGGTGATCCGAGAATTGCCGCTTTTGGTGCAAACTATCAAATGGTTTGCCAAGGACAGAATAAAGACAACCGACGGAGAGGTAAGCGTTGACGGGCAGAAATGTCCACAAGGATTGGATTTAACCGAAGAGATAGACCAAATCATAGGAAGTGAAGAATGAGTCCTGCCCAGCGCATCTTTTGCACAGATTGTGAAGGACCTATATCAAAGAATGACAATGCCTTAGAACTTACTGCCCATTTTCTGCCCGCCGGCGATACTTTTTTTGCTCAGCTCAGCAAATACGACGATTGCCTGGCGGATTTGGCCAAGAGGCCTGGCTACAAGGCTGGGGATACTCTCAAGTTGATATTGCCTTTCTTGAGGGCATACGGAGCCACCAACCGAAATATCGAGGAGTCTTCTCTGCGAAATATCCTGCTGATGCCCGGTGCCAAGCAGACCCTTCAGTATATTTCCAAGCTAATGCCCACCTTTATTATAAGTACCAGCTATCAGCTCTACATACGTTCGCTGTGCAATTTCCTTGATTTCCCCGAACAGCGGGTTTTCTCCACTGAACTGGACATTGACAGGTACGAATTGAAACCAGCGGAAATCAAAAGGCTCAAGCAGCTTCGAGAGGAGATCGCTGCCCTGCCACTCATAGAGTTCCCCCCTGAAGCAGAGCATTTGGACCAAGTTCCGGTAGAGTCTCAGAGGATCATCCAGAGATTGGATCAGATATTCTGGAAGGAAATTCCCGCTATGGAGTCTGGCAGGATGTTGACTGAGGTTAATCCCATAGGGGGGAGGGAAAAAGCTGCTGCCATAGTGAACGTCTTGAGAGAAAACAGAGGGAAACCGCAGGATGTGATCTATGTGGGCGATAGCATCACTGATGTACAGGCTTTCCAGATGGTACGGGAGGGAGGAGGACTGGCTGTATGTTTCAATGGAAACGGATACGCCCTCAGGGCGGCAGAGATCAGCTGTCTCTCAGAGCAGAGTACCGTACTTTGCGTGCTGGCTGAGCTGTTTTGCCACGGTGGGAAACAGATGGTTTTAGAAGTGGCAGCGGACTGGAGTCTGTCCAGACTGCAACAGTCCCAGGTGAACATATCCTTAGTGGGAGAGATATCAGGTCCTTCCGTCTTCCCTGAGATGGAGATAATTTCGACAGAGAACAGAGAAGAACTGATCAAGAGAAGTGAATCCTTCCGAAAGTCAGTCAGGGGAGAAAAGATAGGTAGGTTGGGGTAGGATTATCCCAAATTGGTAGAGTGATTCCAAATTAACGTTCTTGCTCTTCCGTCATTGCGAGGAGAGAAGCGACGAAGCAATCCCTCTGATTGTACGTTAGTTAGAGATTGCTTCGCTGCCGCTCGCAATGACAATTTGTTGCTATGTTTTTTAGGACTCGCAATATTAGTTCGCTCGCAAAAAGTCGAGTATCCCCTCACTTCTTCTTTCCCTTTGTTTCCGCCTTACGGGCGCCAAATAACCTTTTGAGAGGCCTTTTTGATTCGCTTAGTTTCTGTAATTCAGTTATCTTATCCAAAGAGAAGCGGAGTTCCGTTCCTTCTTCATTCTTGAGGTAAATCATATTCTTTAAAAGGGCGTTCTCGGTCACTTGATAATTTTTGCCTTCGATGGATATCTTCGTGCCTGTCTTGGGGAAATTCTTCGAGGCTTCTCGGTAGAAATCCTCTTCATAAAGGAGACAGCACATCAGGCGTCCGCATACGCCGGAGATCTTGGTGGAACTGGGTGACAACCCTTGATCCTTGGCCATCTTGACTGATATAGGTTCAAAATCCACTAAGAATGTGTCACAGCAAAGCTTTCTGCCACAAGGGCCATACCCGCTTAATCTTCTTGCCTCGTCTCTGACTCCAATCTGCCGCATCTCCACTCTGGTTCGATAAATGGCGGCCATATCTTTGACCAGATCTCGAAAATCCACCCTCTTTTCGGCAGTGAAGAAAAAGCAGATCTTGCTGCCATCAAATTGATATTCCACATCTACCAGTTTCATCTTTAGTTTGTGTTCGAGGATCTTTGCCCTACATAAACTGAGGGCTTCCTTTTCTTGCTTGGCATTCTCCTTTAGCCTTTCCATATCCTCCGGTGCGACCTTTCGCAGTATTTCTCTTTTTGCTTCTCTCTCTCTGGAAACCGACGCTTCCGCTATCTGGGTCATCCTTGCCACGTCCTCCCCTTTGTCTACTTGAACTACGGCAAGATCACCAATTCGCAGGGAGATACTCTGAGAATTCAGATAGAAGTCCTTTCTGCCCCCCTTAAATTCAACTTCGTATATTTCAGCCATTTTTTACTCCGATTCAGACATTTGTTCTGCTAATCCGATCAAGATTAGCTCAGGATTTACATTTCTGGACATCATTTCCAGTGAAGATTCCACTTCTCGGCTTAAACGCGCAACCTCTTTGGAATCAATGCGCTCGGCCATTCTTTTTGTTTCATCGCTCCGGTCTATGTTGGTTATTTCGTCCTGGCGTCCTTCACCCCAGAGCAGGATGTCTCTCAGCCACAAGAGAACTAACTCCAGCAGATATTCGAGCCTTGCCTTGTCCTTTTCCGCGATGATCGTTTCTATAAGATTAAGCTTTTCTGCATTGTTGCCCCAGAGAGCGGCCTCCAGCAGTGCCCGGGCGATATCTCTATATTCATCCAGATCTTGTTTCGCTGCCAACAACAAGGCCCTGGTTAAGTTGCCGTTGGTAAATCCAGCCACAATCTTTGCCTTCTCGGGAGAGATGTCTTTCCGTTTTAAGAGTGCCTCCTCTATCTCTACCCTTGAAAGATGATTCAATTGCAGCCTTTGGCAACGAGACAGGATAGTGGGCAAAAGAGAGTTGAGATTTGTGGCAGTGAGGATTAAGAGCAGAGTGCCAGGTGGTTCTTCTAAGATTTTCAGCAAGGCATTTGCCGCTTCCGGCCTCATCTGATCAGCTCCCAGCAGAATAGCCACTTTCCTCTTGCCTTCGTAGGGGTGATAAGATGCCTGTTTTCGAAGCTCCCGTATCTTATCGATGGGGATAGTTACACTTCTGGCAAACCCGACGGCTTGGTATTTGTCCTCGGCTATTTTTTGAAGGATTGAAATCTCCTCTTCAACTTGAAGTTGAGCCGGTCCAGGGAAGATCACCTTCAAGTCCGGATGCTGAAGAGAAGAGATCTTGTGGCAGGAACTACACAGGTCGCAGGCGTCGCCTTTTGCCTGGGTGCAATTGACCGCCTTGGCCAGTTCAATTGCCAATGCCCTTTTGCCCACTCCCTCAGGACCATAGAGCACTAGCGCATGTGCCAGACGGTCGTTTTCCAGAGCCTGTCGCAGGGCCTGTTTAGCCTTTTCTTGACCGATTACATTGTTGAATGACATCTCACCCCAGATTCGGAAAACACTGAATGACACTGAAACAACCGAAAAAAATTACAAAATGACCCTTTTGCAGACCTCGTTAAGTTAATGGTGCGCAGATTCACCCAGATGAAATTTATAATCTGCGTTCTGCACCTGGCGAAAGGGGCTTATCTGAATGCCCCTATTGTGATACCCTTGATGAAGTATTTCTGGGTGAAGAAGAAAACGATCAGAGGAGGTAGGACCATAGCCACTGAGCTTGCCATTATCAGGTTCCATCTGGTGGCATATTCTCCATAGGATTGGAACAGCCGCAGACCTAAGGCCAGGGGATATTTTTCAATATCATGGAGGTAAATCAAGGGCCCCATAAAGTCGTTCCAGGCAGCCATAAAGCTGAAGATGGCCACGGCACCAAGGGCAGGCTTGGCCAATGGCAAAAAGATCTTATAATAGATCTGAAAGCTCGATGCCCCATCTATCCTCGCCGCTTCGTCCAGTTCTAAAGGGATGGTTAAGAAAAACTGCCGCAGCATAAAGACGAAAAAGGGGCCAGCAAAAAAGCTGGGAACTATAAGAGGTTTGAATGTGTTTACCCAACCCAACTTGTTGAATATGATGTAAGTAGGAATCATAGTGACCTGTCCAGGAAGCATCATGGTAGCCAGACAGAGGAAAAAGAGCTTGCTACTTGCTCGGGCCCTGAGCCGGGCGAAGCCGAAGGCCACCAGAGAGCAGGCGAAAACTTGGGGAAGCACTCTCCCTATGGTTAGCAATAAGGTATTGATCAGAAAGGTGGTGAAAGGCAAAGCCTCCCAAGCCTCTTTGTAATTGGACCAATGGGGCGGCTTCGGTATCCAGACCGGTGGATGCTGGAACATCTCCTCTTCGCTCAGAAGGGAACTGGATACCATCCATGCAAAAGGGATCAGCAGAACGGCCGATGAGGCGATGAGAATCACATAGATAGCACTCCTGTATGCTGACTTCGCTATTTTAGCCTTGTTCATCAGAAACTCTCCCAAAATCTCCTTAGCGCCGCTCAGCTTCGTAATAAACCCAAAAAGGTGAAGACTTTATAATAAGGAGCGTGAAGGCCATGATAATAAAAAATAATATCCAGGCCAAGGCAGAGGCATACCCCAGATTGAAATACTCGAAGGCGTTTCTAAAAAGATAAAGTACATAAAACAAGGTGGCGTAGTGTGGTCCCCCATCGGTGATCAGGTAGCCGGGGGCAAACACTTTAAATGAGCCGATGAAGCCCATAACAAGATTGAAAAAGATCACCGGTGAGAGCATAGGAAAGGTAACGTTCCAGAATTTAGACCACCAGCCAGCGCCATCTATCTGAGCCGCCTCATACAGATACTGGGGGATACTCTGTAATCCCGCCAGGAAGATGATCATACTTGCGCCAAAACCCCAGAAGCTCATCAAGATCAGAGAGGGCAGGGCCAATTTTTCGTTGGCAAGCCAGTTTTGAGGGGACAGTCCTAACTTGGTCACAAAGAAATTGAGCAGCCCATTGGGGAAGAAGATCCACATCCACAGCATTGAAGAGGCGACTATGGGCAAGATAGTGGGCAGATAAAAGATAGTCCTGAAAAGCCCTATTGCCCTCACCTTCTGGTTTAGGAACATCGCCACCAGCAGCGAGGCGGCTAACTTCAGCACTACAGAACTGAGGACGAAGGTGGAGGTAACCCCCAATGACTTCCAGAACAACGGGTCGTGCATCAACTCCTTATAGTTATCAAAACCTACCCACTCAGGCGGGGTGATTATGTTCCATCTGGCAAAACTCAGGATTATGGAAGCCAGCATCGGAGCAAGGGTCAAGAAGAGAAAACCCATAAGCCAAGGTGAAATGAAAAAATAGAACTCCCGCTCCTCTCTTTTCTGCTTTCTGCTTAACATTTCTTCACCGTTTCCCTGAGCTTTTCACCTACCGGTTCTCAATATCCTGTTCACCTCAGGCATGATCTCTATCAGACCCTCTTTGGCTGATTTCCTCCCGACCCAGATGAGATCCATAGTACTGTTAATTAGGCGCTCGGCCTTCTTGGGTATGAAAGGGTTCACTGCCAACGGGGGTTTTAGGATGGAAGGCGCCAAGTCATAGAATACATGGAAGTGGGCAGGGATAATCTCCGGGTCGGTCCACTCCTCCGGGTGGGAGGCAAGTGACTTCAGGGCCGGGATGTCAAAGCCGAGCCGACTCCAGATCCTCCGGGCATCTGGGGTTGCCAGATAACTGATCCACTTATAGGCGGCCTCAGGTACTCTGGTCCCACGCCAGACCCCACCGATCCTTCCCCCTAAGGTAATGCTTCTCCCACCAGGTGCTATAGGCGGGGGGGCAATGTCATATTCGTCCTCCATATTCTTCAGCCTGCTGACCTGCCAGGGGCCGCTTATGAACATCGAGGCATCCCCCCTTGCAAAGGCCTGCCACTTACCTATCTCCTTCTCCAGCGCCGGGGGAGGCATAACCCCATGTACCAGAAATAGATCCGCAACCATCTGGATGGCCTCGTAGACCTTAGGATCGTCAAAATAGCACTCGGTGTAATCCTCATTGAAGGTCCTGCCTCCGTTAAGAGAGATGTAAGTCCAAATTGGAGTATAACGGACATACGCCCACCGGGTAACCTTGTCTTTGGCGTCTCTTTTGACCAACTTTTTGCAGCATTCCAGAAAAGTTGGCCAGCCCCACTCTCCTCTCTGATAAAATTCGTTTGGTGTAGGTAATCTTGCCTCCCTAAAGTGATCTACATTATAGAAGAGCACCTGTGGGCCTAAGGCGTGTGCGATGCTATACTGCTTTCCCTTCCACTGATCCAGGGCTAAAATCCCAGGAAAGAGGTCATCCAGATCCAAATTCTTGTCTTGGGCCATGTACTCATCAATAGGCAACAGTACCTTATCTAGCATGCCCTTGGATGCAAATTCCCCAAAGGGCAGATTGATGATATCGGGGGCCGTCTTTGCGGCAAGCATCGCCATTATTTTCTCGTCATACTTCACCGGAATCATCTGGGTCTTAATTACGATCCCCGGATTCTTTCTGTGGAAGTCCTCTGCCAGGGCTGCCCAGGCCTCACGTTCAGCAACTCCACCCCAGATGGCGAACTTGACTACTGTCGGGCCTGAACTGTGCTGGGGTTGGCCCCGAAAAAAGACGGTCCATCCTAATACCAAGACTATAACCAGTACCAATAGGATCTTATATTTCATATCTTGCTCAATAGTGTTATTTGAATAGATCCGTATAAACAATGCGTGTTTGGGAGAGTTTGCAATCCTATTTAATCGAAGGCTGAATCCAGCAGTGCAGAGATGGACAAAGCCATTCTCATCAGGCTGAAAAGACTATACTATTTTGACAACCAGAATATTATACTTGCTATTCTGTTTTCTAATGCCAGCACAGCAATTTTTATTAAATTATTTTCTTTGCAGTAACTCATCTCCTTCTCATATCCGATTGTACAAAACTTCACTTTGTTAACATGGTTAAAACCTAATTTGGTGCAGTCCAGGATTATCTCAAAACCACTTGTTTTATCTCTATTATCTAATATATTTACTATAGATATATTGTCATATTTATGCTTAAAAACTTTCACTTCTATATCTTTGGGTATTTTCTCAACCCCAATATCATCCATAAATTTCGAATTATATAGATAATTTTTACTTTTCCTGCGGAGGCTGATAACCTTTCTAGCATACTCTGTAAAATTTTCACCCTTTCTCAGCCGCCTGTAGAGACATAAATCAAATCTGTATCCCAACAAGAATACTCTGTTCAATACATCCTTTTCTGTCCACCGTCTATGTTTGATTTCAGGGTAATATGATTGTAAGGTCTTCTCAGACCACCCATTAGCGAAGCCATCGATAGTAATATAATCTGGGAACGTGTAAGAGAAAACCTCTGGGCAGGGATACATAGTTTGGGTTGAAAAACTTGTATATAGGTGCATATGCCCAAACTGGCCAACAGCGTCGCCATTGCCCTCAAAGGTTATAGAGAAATCCGGAACTATTTTTCTGGCCTCTTCGGCGAGTTTTTTCAAAAACATTACCCTTCCCTGAACCAGTGCCCCGTGATGTTTATGCCCATGATTGAAGTTGAAACAATAAGTTACCGGCGGTGATGAAACCTGATCCACATAAACAGCATTAGCACCATACTCCTTCACATATTTCTCCAATATCCAGTATAACAGATAATTTTGCCATCCGTCACAATACAAACACATAATTCTATACCCATCTGACCAAGAGGCGTTTGTCTGCCCCGGGTATTGCCTAACATACGACCCATCAAAATGCAATTGTGCATATTTTTTAAATTCATTGATCCAGTCTGGTATTGGCACATCAGGGGGTATTTTATCTCTATACTTTTCTCTTAGTTCAGGAAGTCTTGGATCAAAAGCTTGGATATTAAAATAGAATCCAACATGGCCACCATTAGCTTTAACATAATTTATTCCCTCTTTCAGCTCTTCTGGACCACCCCGGTATGGATCTGGATAGTAAAACCTATAGCAGCAGGAGTTCCCGATCATTTGTCCCCAAAATTGGACATAATTTAATCCAAGGTATCTAGCCTCCTCAAAAATTGCCGGGATGTCTCTAAAGCTATTATTCTCTTGGTGAAGTCCTACACCGTACCAGCCATCACATTCCTTAACCCACATAGGAATCACAGGCTTAGCCATCCATGACTCACACCATTCTCGATACCTATCGGCGGCCCAATGCCAATCACCTCTATGAACACCTATCACATAAGGCTCAGATTTCCACTCATCACCTGGAGGGACATAAGCGAATTTTCTCAATCCTAGCCTTATGGTGTTATTTTCTATGATTGGCTCGGATTCCAGCTCGGTCAAAATCAAACTCTTGTCATAGCTGGCTACATATAGCCCCCCATTTTTGTCATATAGATCCATCCAGGGCATAGATGCATAGCCACAGTGGCAGATATTTGTCGGATAGGTACCAGTCTTTGAAATTGGGTCTGAGATTTTCTCACCAAATCTATTAGGCCTAACAAGCACATCATCTTCATGCCTCAGTCCTATCCTGACCCCATGGAGTTGCGGAAAGCCCACAGCAACTACCTGTCCAACATGTATATTATCAAACTCGTTCTTTACAAGAATAAAACAATTAATAAGCTCTGAGTCTTTGGCTACTTCTAAACTGATAACCACATGTATTGAGTTAAGGAGAATATGTTTGATTACTAATTTGCTCACTTCATCAGTTGTCTCAGTGTGAAACCCCTTGAAGCTACTTATATTCGGGTATCTAACCTTATAGGGTTCTGTATCGTTTGCATAGGGTGGGCGTCTTTTGTCACCCAATAAGGTCCAAATATAAAAAATAGCCCGACCAGGATCAGCAATATACTCCGTATTGCTCAGCCTATTAACTAATCCCATCAAATTCCCATTTGACTTATCAAACCTCATTTCTAAGAATTTATTCCCTAAACATAACAGATCATCGGTTATTCTGCAATATGATTCATTTCCCATTGGACTACCTCCGCGAAATCTGTTCCTATTTTATTAGGTCCAGATTTTGCAGCAACTTATGAGAATTCAAGACATGAGAGAAATAACGTCATTGGTTATCAGTTCACTAAATCCCCTCAAGCTCGGTCTTCTTCAACCCCAATCTTCCCCTCTGCTCGACGAACCAGTCATCATCGGTGGCTAACTGTATTAATGCCCGCTTTGCCTCTCTGCTGTGAGGGAAATCGGCCAGGGCATCGGCCACAAACGCCCTCAGCTTTGGGTCATTCCAACCCTCAGTTTTTGATAACCCGAGTAACGGCTCAACCGCTCTCCCATCACCGATCTCCCCTAAAGCTTGAACAGTCAAGTAACGAGACAGGATGTTTTCATTCTCTAAGTTTCCTATCAGATAGGGGACTGCTTTTCCTCCAAACTTCACCAAGGCATCTTTTGCAGGGTACCTGACACTGTAATAGGGGTCGGATAGCGCCTTGACCAAGATGGGGATTGCTCGGGGATCACCGATTTGACCTAAGGCAAAGACAATGCTCTTCCGCACGATCTGGTTTTTCTCCTCTTCGAGCAGCTCAATCAGGGGCTTGACAGCCTGTTGGCTTCCTATTTTGCCCAGTGCTGTGGCTGCCGCTGAGAGAATCTGCCACTGACGGGAGTACATATCCTCGACGGCAGAAGGGCTGTTGCTCAACAGCTCTATCAATGGCTCGACAGCCCTCTTCTCGTCGATCCTCCCCAAGACCTGGGCGGCCAGGGATACCTCTGACCAATTGTCGGTCTTTAAAACCTTAATCAACGGCTCCACAGCCGGGCTGCCAATCCTGGCCAAAAGCTCCCGGACATAATACCTCTCTCGAGCGCCCCCCGCTTTCATAATTGAGATCAGATAAGGTATTGATTCATCCGGATTGGCGATCATCTCACCTCTGGCATATTCGGCTAATTTGGAGAACTTCGGATACCCGCAGTTGGCCATAGTGAACAGCTCATCCATTGTGTATGCCCGTTTCTCAACCTCGGCCTTCTCTCCTGGAGGCCACAGCGGAGCTTTCGACAGATAGGGGAAGTCTATCCCTATGCCATAGGTGGTTCCCATCCAGAAGCTGTTGTCGGTGCCCTTGGCGGAGTAGAAGTCTTCGCCCTCCAAGTCAAGGAGTATCCCCAGGGAGCCATATTCATAGCTGAACCTGCCGTGGCCGTGGGTGGTCATTTTGTCCTTCGATAAATAGCCATCATTGCCACCTTCATCAATCAGTATCCCAATGCCGTGATGGCTTGCCGCCCCCTGTGAGAGGCCATAGGCACTATAGGTGTCATTTCCTTGTTTGTCAAGGAGATAGCCCACACCTAAGTCATGGCCTTCACCCTGGGAGACACCTTTGCTGATGTAATCATCACTGCCGGAGCAATCCAGCAAGGTACCGATGGAGATGTGGATGCCAGCGCCCTGCCCATAGTCAAAAGTTTTGTAGGTATCATTATCGCCTCTGTCGACGATTGAGCCGATGGAATACCAATAGCTGGCCCCCTGTCCGTAGACATCCGCCACATAGGTGTCATTGCCGGATCCTTCTGAGATCATCCCGATCCCACCGGAGTAATCCGGACGATAACCCAAACCAAAGCCTTGCGACATAGTGAGAAAACGGGGAAGATTGGAGCGGAACAGGTCAGTATATTTTGATTGAGCCAGATAGGAATCGTTCCCTCCTTTCTCATCCACATAGCCAAAGCCACCTACGAAGCCGAACCCTTGG
Source organism: Candidatus Latescibacterota bacterium (assembly GCA_030669445.1). Classification (GTDB taxonomy): domain Bacteria; phylum Latescibacterota; class MVCY01; order MVCY01; family MVCY01; genus MVCY01. The sequence continues at coordinate 11,036 of DAOVDP010000007.1, forward strand.
GAATACACCGCAGCTAAATAGGTGTCATCGCCTTTGTAGTCGCCGAGGAAACCGGCGCCAATAAATCCAGCACCCTGGACAAAGGTGTCGCCGAGGTATTTATCGTCTCCTGCTTCGTCTATCAAAAAGCCCACGCCGATCCATCCGGTGCCCAAGCTGCGATTTTTCACCTGGTAAATATCATCGCCGCTTTGATCGACTAGAACGCCGACCCCAAGGGAGCCTGCTCCCACAGCTCCATCTCGGTCAGCCAGGTACAGATCGTCCCCCTGTAAGTCTATTGAGATGGCAACGGGAAACTTACCATCAAGATTCCCACCGGCATTACCCAGATATTGGTCGTTGCCTCCGAAGTCGATGATGAGGGCAAAATCGCCCTTGTAGATGGTTTGTCCGGTTCCACCGACGATGATATCGCCGATCGGACTTTTCTCATAGTACCAGACATCGGCCGATGCGATTTTCGGATCGAGGTTCAACTTTTTGACTTTCTGGAATTTCATTCCGTCCAACTTCTTTACTATCTCCTCCATCCCGTCCAGAACCGTGATCCCAGCCTCGATGATCTGCTCTCTTCTTACCCCCTTTATCAGGTCAAAGACCTTCTCCCCCTTTTGTGAACCCTCCTGCCTTTCTGCCTCCAATTTGAAGATCCCTTTATCCTTGTCCCTGACATCCTCCTTTAACAGCAAAGGGCTTTCCGTCCTCAGATATTCCATTTCATCGTCGCTCAGATTGATAAATGCCTCTGCCAACAAAGATTTTGCCTTAAGCACCTTGCCCTTCAGTTGATCGATTATTATATCGAGCTCCTTTGAGAGCCCTGTATTGGTTTGTTTCTCAATCTCTGGTAGCTCAGATGGAGGATCTAAACTGAGGTCAAGCTGAGAGGCCATCGATTCCAATTTTTCTTTGAGGGAGGCCTTCCTTTCCAGGGAGAGGGTGAGGCTGTCCGCGTAGTCGATGGATTGAAGAGGATTGGCCAACAGATGGTTAACGATCCTCAGACGGAAGACATCTTGCTCAGTAAAGTCAGGACGGACATAAAGGTCGCTCTCCCTCATCTTAAGATAACTCAATGCTGTTCTGATAGCCTCATCTCGTCCTATTCTTTCCTCTTTTTCATTGGCAAAAACGGTTACCGTAAGGGCGAAAACTAACAGGAAAGTGGAGATGCTCTTTCTCATTTTCTTTTTCTCCTTTGCCCAGTGATGTTTAAAAGAGCTTCGCTCTTAACTATCTTGACAATGTCACATTTTCATGTCATTGCGAGGTTTCGTCGCGCCCCTGATATGTCAGACTATGCTCTGCGTGGCTGCCGACCAGGTCCCACAGCGGATCTCCAGCACCCGGTCCACCGGCGTGACCAAGGTAATCAGCATCCGGAAGGACTCAGGGGAGGGCTCACTGTTGCGCATGTGCCACATGCGGTGTGCCAGCGCTCCCGGCCCAACGGAGATCGCATCAGTCCCCACGCGGTAGGTGGCATAACCCACCTTCAGAAAGGCCGTATTCCCTGCAGTCCCCTGGACCACCCCACTGTCAAATTCAAACTCACCACCCGGCGCAAAGACACACTCGATCTGAAAAGGAATATTGTCAAGCCCACCTGAGGTAGTAATATGCAGATCAAATCCCCGTTCCACTTCCTGGATCTCCAGGTCCACCTCCAGCGGCGGCAGCGTAGAGGTCTCGCGTCGGCCGCGGACCTCTTGCCAGTTCGCCGCATCTACCTTTTCCGCAACAGGCAACCAGTAGACCGGGCGGTCGTAGTCCTTCTCCTTATAGTGCAGGTTTTTGCCGTAATGATGCATCCGGACCCGGCCATCCTCGGCGCGAAAATCCTCCCCGATGAACTGCCCCGTGGCAAAATAGGTCGAGGAGAGCTTAACAGCGGTTAGCTGGGCCTGGCCGTAGTGTAGGCTGAAAGGTGCAGTAATGCCGGCGGCGGCCGTGGCACTGAGAGCCCCCTGGCGTACCCGCCAGAGCCCGGAGGCCGGATAGACCTTGGAATAACGCTCCGGCAGAGGGGTGCGCTCCAGCTCATCAGCCCGCCACTCGGGATGCTCGACGAATGGTTGTAGGGTCCAAGGTAAACCGCCATTGCTCAGATCAAAAAGCCAGTCCGCCACGGTCACATAGAACCCGTTCTTATCCTGGCGTCCCAGCGCATAGTAGCTGTCTGCCAGGTTCACTGGCACAATTCTCTTCCCCCGGTCATGCCGACGGGAGATGCTGGTGACCACGGTACCGTCCGCATGCAGGAGGTAGTAGGAAAAATCCAGGTTCCGGCGCACTGGCTCCAGCAGTTCCGGACGGCCCAGCGCCGCCGCGGCCAAGCGCAACGACCGGTTACAGACCGCGTTGTAGACCCCGGTGCTACGCTCGCTGTACTCCCCATCTGCATTGATATCAATGGTCTCTGCCAGGTAGGCCTCGATCGTGTCCAGTACATCCAACTCAGGAAAGAGTTCCAGGGCCTGAGACAGCGCTGATACCAGCACCCAGCGATGGTTCGGAGTATGGAATCCTCCTGAGGCCATCCCTGGCGCGGCGGTGCGGATAAATTCTCCCAGGACTTCGGCCATCTCACCGCCCCCCTTATCCCCTTCTGCCTCGGTCTTGCGGGCCGCCTTCACTACCGGCGCAATGGCCTGGACCACAAAGGCCGTGGTCGGCGCGCAATCGAAATTGGTCACAATCAGGTCCACTCGGCCGGAAGGCCGGCGCGCAGTGCGGACATACTCCACCGCCAGCAGGATCCGGTCGAGCACCTCCCGGCTCTGGTAGTGGCGGGACTCTTTCAGCAGATAGGCAAAGCCCAGGGACGTGACCGTGGACAGGCAGTCGCTGCCGGCTATCCCCTCCCCCGGGCTGATAAAAGCCCCGCAGTCCGGGCGGGCTCGGTCAAGCACCTGCCGGGGTAGTATGGTATCCACCTGGGCATCCAGCAGCGGCACCAGATTTTGGTACTTCAGCATCCAACCCCCTTCTCAGCGAACCACGAGATTTACCACCCGACGATGGGGTGCCCCTGGCCTGGGGGGAAGCAAAACATATCCACGAGAAAGGAGATCCCTGCACCCACAAAATAGCCCATTGCCAGACCAATGACAAGTAGTCTGGCGCCTTTGTACTTCTCAATACCTCCTAATTTGAGGAGCAGAAACTTTGTTGCCCAGGCAAGGAATATGGGAAAGACCGTCCACCTTATCGGGTCAATTGTGGAGATAATAAAGCCAATGGGATGTAAGGGCCACCATAGGAATCTATATCTCAGAAAAGTGAGCCCAGCAGCCACAGTAGCCCCGATGCCTAAGAAGAGAAACCTTTTCAGGGCAGGGCCAAAGGGGCCCTTCATCCATTCTATCGCTGTATCAATTGAGATGTTACTTCCGTATGAGAACATCCAGTATCCAAAGCTCTGTGCACCATTATGATAGCAGAGAAATAGAGTGTAGTATATCGAGACAGTCAAGCTCACTGCCAATGCAGTAAACACAGCAAGCAGAATACCCCTTCTGTTCTTAACCACATCGCTTAGTTTGCCGATATGAGAAAAGGCGAAGAAGCCCAGAGTCCTTCCTTGACCTAAGAATGCACGGGAAAGGGACAAGACGGCCAAGGAGGGGGCAGATAGGTGAAAGGTGCCAAGAGCATGGCAGGTGAAATTCCCGGGCATCAACGGACCCCTGGCAAAGATCAACCCTCCCTTAGCCATTAGTCTGCCAACTCCTATATAAAGGATAAGAATGGATAACACAAACACAAAGACGGCAGGATACCCCATGCCAGCTTTATGCAACCATCCACTAACATAGGTCAATCCTAAGATTAAGCCAAAGACAGCTGTCCTATACGAGAGGAGTTCCCCTGAATCATCTATGCCACTATTTTTACTGAATGCCTTTTTAAATACATTTTTCAGGTGCCTACGTCCTACCCAAAGTCCCCACAGCACCATAAAGACTAACGCCCCGTAGCTCTGATAGCCCACAGAGGGAGCCAGGGAAGACTCTAATTCTCTAGGACCTATGCTGAATCCGATTCTTCTGAAGACCCCGATCTGAATGACCCCAATTAGGTGAAAAAACCAGATGCTCGCAAGCACATCCAGGTTTGCAAAAAAGGCGAAGCTGAAGACAGGAATGTTCATCTTCAGGAATATCCCTGGAAAATCACGGCCGAACGAGATTATCCTGCGGCTTTCTATGGGAATTACGGGGAGGAGGGGATGAAAATAACTCCCGATGTTCCAGAGAATAGCAAATGCTGAAAGACCAAATCCAATCCAAAATAGCCTGTTATGCATAAAGGCGGGCAAAACTGACCTGCTTTTCTTTGTCATCTCCACAATAGGCTCCGTTATCGGAAACCTCACCCTCTCATTCTCTACCCACTGTTTCCTCAGGATGGCAGCGATACAATAAAAGACGAAGAAGAAGACAATTATGAAACTTAACCACCAGAACAGAGGGACAAACCAGGTTCCCCAGGGAATAGACTTGCCTTTGGGCAAACCTATATATAGCCATTCCATAGCATGGTTGTCGTTACTTGGCACAAACCAGCTAGGAAGATGTTTTGTGATATACTCCCCCCACTGATTCTCAGGAGAGGCAAAGTAATGAGGTTTGGAAAGATAGGCTATTAGATAGCCGGCAAGGCTGAAAGTCGGGATCGCCACAGATACCAGACACATGCAAAAGATGATGACCAACTCTGACTGACTAAGCCCAAACTTCCGACCAAGTAGTTTTAACAAGACATTAACAACGACGAGGACAAAGAAAAACGGCAGGATTGCCCCCATATCAAGGTTCTTTGTAACCAAGGAAGAAGAATGTAGGATAAATTCCGAATAGGGCACCCAGATGCATATCAGTACGGATAGCAGGGCACCCAACAATACTGCGCGAAGAGTCATTCACTTAAACCCTTTGTTGTACTATCACCTAATAATTTGTTCTAACTGTTTTAATTCAAGCGCCACTAAAGATGTTAGGCGAATTGAACGGATGAAACAGACTTGACAAATATCCGTGTTTATCTGTTTAATCCGTTGTGAATCCGATGTTTAAAAGGAGCGCTACCCCGAGGACACCGACATAAGTCCGTGTGATGGCGCCCCTTCTCAGTTAGATTAACCTCTGGTGTAAAGCAACTATGAGGTTCTTGTGAAGGCGAGTGGCCGTCCGTTCCTGCTCAGATCCCTTGGGCTCCAAAGACAATCCTGCCCTCAGATTCGGATTGCTCCGGCACTTCGCGCCTCGCAACGACATGGAAATGTGCCGCACTCAAGGCAAATAGTACTGTCAGTTATTAAAAGAATTCTGCAAAAAGACACCACTACATTTGGAATGCAGTGGTGTCTTTTTGACTTACAGCCCCTCGAAGCCGGCCTTTACTTTTCCAAGGTGAGCGTGAACCTCTGGACGTTGTCGAACAGCTCGAACGTGGTGAAGGCATAGTCACATCTCACCTTAGCCCACGGTGTCGGAATGTTTACCCCAGCGCCGAAAGAGTATCCTTCGTTCGTGAGCTTATACCCCCTCTGGTCCTCAGCTCCTGAGTAATTGAGCTTATAGCCACCCCTGAGGAACAGGATATCTCTGAGGTTATATTCCATCCCCGTGAACACAAGCTGTCTGGCGTCCTGCGGTTTTACAGCATCAGCGAAGACGGTCAGGGCATTAGACCCCTCCCGGACTATACTCATTGATGTCCCGATGGAGAAACTCAGGGGGATAGGGTTGGCGATGTCGAAGAACTTGACATCAGATCCCAGGTTGTTGATCCTTGCCCCTATCCTCAGATCCCGGAACCCGGTCCTGTAGATGACTCCAAAGTCAACAGCATAGGCGCTCGCCGTCTCATCGTCTATCGAGGAGTGGATGAACTTGAGGCTACTGCCCATCACAAATCGATCGGTAAACCTCCTGGTATACGAGACCAGGATCGCCATATCGCCATAATTATAGGTGTCACCAGTCTTCGTGTCCATCTGGTACTGTTCAAAACCGGCAGGAGCTATGTCTCTGTCAGCGGGTATATCGGA
>DAOVDP010000015.1 GCA_030669445.1 Candidatus Latescibacterota bacterium
GTTTACCAGCGGGTATAGTAGGGAAAAATCGAATTGGCGCGCCATTCAAAAAGGAGGGTATCAGTTTCTCTCAAAGCCGTATTTATTAGCCGATTTACTTAAAGCTCTCAAAGAGGTACTGAAGAAAAAGTGAAGAGAAGATGATTCCTGAGCATTGTAACTTTTCCCCAGCTCGATGTGGATGTTATCATCCACATCGAGCCTAAGGGCGATATTTCAGCGTGCGAGGACGTCATCTTTCAAAAGCGAAGGGAGGACAGATGGGAGAGAAACGCCAAAAGATCAACATCGAACTGGGAGAGAAAGAGGCTGAGGGAATCTATTCCAACTTAGCTATGATCACTCACACCCCTTCGGAGTTCATTGTCGACTTCGCCAGGGTGCTTCCTGGAGTGCCTAAAGGGAAGGTTTACGCCCGCATTGTTATGACCCCTTACCATGCTAAGCTGTTGAAAAATGCCCTGGGAGAGAATATCGAAAAATACGAGGCCAAATTCGGGCAGATCAAAGTGGTTGCCAAGGAGGAGGAAAAGAATATCGGGTTCCAAACGCCTGTAACGCAAGGCTAAGTGCTGCGCAGTCTCCGTTGCTGAACCTGGATGAAAATAACCTGGGCGATTATCACTCCCAGAGCATCGGCAAGAAAATCGTAGACATTGGCATCTCTGCCAAGGACAAACATCTGGTGAACTTCATCTAACAATGCCCAGATGACACCGGTGGAAACAGTAAGAGTTACTAATATGCTCATTTTTTTGACACTTAACCAACTATTAAAGGCCCTGGCCAACAGCAACCCGAATATGCCGAATTCTCCCATGTGAAGCAACTTATCCCAAGAGAATAGGCCCAGACGGGGCAGTGCCTTGCTTGGAATAGAGGAGGCAATGAAGATCAAGACAGCCCACAAGATTGCCGGGAGCCGGTATTTTAGGAAAATCTTTCTGGTGGACAAAGTACTCCTTCTTTTTTGAAAGGGACAAGCAAAGCAGTTGTTCCTCCGGATGGATCTTCGTATTTATATGCCCCGGTTAAACGAAGCTCACCTTCTGTTCTCCCCGGACAATCTTGCCGATAAGGAATGTCCTTTCTCCTTGTTCTTCTAAGAACTGCTGTATTTGTTCACCGCTCTGGTCGGGTACTATCAGCACCAGACCGATGCCCATATTAAAGGTGTGAAACATCTCCTCTTGAGGTACATCTCCTGTCTGCTGCAAAAATGAGAATATGGGTGGAATTTCCCAGGTTCCCAGGCGGATTTCTGCCCCCATCTCGGACGGTAGGATTCGGGGGATATTATCCTGAAAGCCTCCCCCGGTGATGTGGGCTATTCCAGGGACAGGAAAGGTCTCCAGCAGCTTCAAGATTGGCCGGGTATAGCAACGATGAGGGGTGAGCAGCTCTTCTCCTATAGTTTTCCCCAGGGACTCAACAAAGCTGTGTACATCCAGGCCGGCCGCTTCAAAGAGCAGCTTTCTGACCAAGGAGTAGCCGTTAGTATGAAGTCCGTCTGATGCCAGCCCAATAATGAGGTCTCCCGGTTTGATGTTGGAGCCGTTGATAATCTTCCGGCGCTCTACTATCCCTACGATCATCCCTACTAAGTCATACTCTTCCTGGTGATAGAATTCGGGTAACTCAGCCATCTCCCCACCTAACAGGGCACACTTAGCCGCCCGACAACCCTGGGCAATTCCCTCAATGATCTCCACCACCACATCGCCCCGATGTTCTGCCATAGCGATGTAGTCCATGAAGAAAAGGGGCTCTGCCCCCTGCACCAGGATGTCGTTGACACAGTGGGAAACAATGTCTATGCCCACCGTGTTATGCACCCCCATCCGGAAGGCTACCTTCAGCTTTGTGCCCACACCGTCAACGCTGGAGACTATCACGGGGTCTTTATATTTCTGCCATTTGGGTGCAAAAAGCCCCCCGAAGCTGCCCACATCGGAGAGGACCTCTGGGCCAAAAGTAGAGTGAACAACGGACTTTATTCTCTGCTTGGTGAGATTGGCCGCCTCGATGTCCACCCCTGCTTCGGCGTATGTGCCCTTTTTTCTTTCCACTGGAAGTCTCCTTTCAGTATCTTTCGGTGTTTTTCAGTGTTCGATTTGTTCGGATGCAGGCTAAAGGTATTTCTTCCAATATTCCACCGTCTCTTTCAGATCCTCCAGCACTTGGGTCTCTTCGGTCTCAAAAGGGTGGATTATCTCCAGCATCAGGATTGCCTCCCTGGCACCGGATTGTTCTATTGCCTCTAAGGCCTTCTGGGGGTGGATTATGCCTTGCTGGTTGAACTGGCGGGTGAAAGGCCAGTGGCGGTCCATTTTGCCGTCGGTCTGCTGTACATGCATCACCGGCGACAGAGGGGCAAGCTCCCGAATCCAGGAATATGGGTCCCTGTCTCTACCGGTTGCGCTGTAGGTACACTGATGCCCCCAGTCTATGCAGTAGAAAATGGGGACAGCGGCGCCCCGATTTGCCCTCTCATAGAGCGCCTTTGCCTGGTCAATGGCGCAGGGTCTTTCTCTGGGTACGGGCATCGGTTCCCACAACAGGTATTTCAATCGCTCCCCCTTTGCCAGCTCAGCTAAGTGGTGGAGGGAGTCCATAAGACCGGAGGTCAGGTATTCGGTTCTCTCTTTGTTTTGAATGTCCCACATAGAAAGAGAGGCTATATGACCTCCGGTGCCGTCGGCGCCCAGCATTGAGGTCACGGCTACAGCCTCCTCGAACCAGTGGAGGGCATCTATTCTCATCCCCAGGTCTGGGTGCAGCAGAAGGTTAAAACAGTATGCAGCCAGGCCGGTGAAAGTGGTTTGAATGCGGACATTGTACTTCGCTGCCGCCTGGTTGAGCCTTTCGCACATCTTCCAGCGGGTAGGCTCTTCCACCCTGGGGTCCAGCAGGTCGAAGGAGAACTGAGCCTCCCGCAGATCCAGCTCCTCACCCACAATCTTGAGCCAGGCCTCTGGTTCCGGCCACCTTTTGACTGCAAAGCAGGCGTTAATTCCCAGTTTTACTTCTGCCATTGGAATCCTCCTTGTCAGAAATTGGTCAATTGGTGACATATTGTCAACAGGTGAGATGTAGAGCAGCCACAACCCGGCGAGAGTTTTTTAGCAGATTGTAGGTTTTCCAGGCCTTGTCTGTTGGTTCTACTACCAGTTCTATCCCCTGGGCTTCGATGTAATCTCTGGTCTCGGGTGGCACCTGCATAAGCCCCGGACTGCCCATCCCCACCACCAGCACCTCTGGCTTCACCTCCAATACTCCCCTTAGATCGTCAATACTCAGCCGATGTCCCTGTTTACGCCACCAACTGCCATCTACATGATCGGGATAGATGAGCACATCGGAGGTGTAAGTAGTTCCGTCAATCCTAATATTCCCAAACTGATAGGCGTCTACAGTCATTTTTTCTCACCTCTGGAAAGGGAAATTCCTTGGATGTTGCCACTAAGAATTTTCAGGGCTAATCCTTTACCAGTCCTTCTTTCACAGCCTCTCCCAGCCTTCTTATCCCTTCTTCGATCATCTCCTCGGGTTCGTGAGAAAATGAGAGCCTGAGGGTATTTTTTATGCTCTCGTTGGGGTAAAAGGGTTGTCCGATCACATAGGCCACATTTTTCTCTACCGCTTTAGGGAAAAGCTCCGAGGCATCCAACTGCTCCGGCAGGGTCACCCAGATATAAAATCCCCCCTTAGGGGTTGTCCAAGAAACCCCTTCAGGCATATATTTCGCCAAGGCAGCCAGCATAGCGTCTCGACGTAGACGGTAGATATCTCGCAGTTGAGGGATATGGTGGTCTAAGTAGCCGTCTTCAGCCAATCTGACTACCAGAGCTTGGATCAAAGGACTGGGACAGACATCCACCATTTGGCGGGCCAGCTCGAACTTTTCGATTAACTCTCTGGGGCCGGCGGCCCAGCCCAGACGGATCCCGGGAGAGATGATCTTGGAGAAAGAGCCAGCGTAAATGACCCTCTGCTGTTTATCCAGGGATTTAATAGGCAGCACCTCTTGCCCGTCTCCATCGAACCAGAGGTCGCCGTAGGCATCGTCTTCCAAGATGAGAAGGTCGAACTCATCGGCTATTTCCAAAAATCTGCGCCGTTTTCTCTGGGACATAAGGGCACCGGTAGGATTGTGAAAATTGGGGATGGTGTAGAGAAACTTCGGCAGATCCTCTTCTTCGTCAAGGGTTTTTAAAACATCAACTAAGCTTTCTAATCTTATGCCTGATTCATCCATAGACACGCCAACCAACCGGGCCTGGTAGTTCCGAAATACCCCCAAAGCAGCAATAAAACTGGGGGATTCTACCAGGACGGTGTCCTCAGGGTTTACCAAGATTTTGGAGCAGAGGTCCATAACCTGTTGTGCCCCCGCGGTTATCAGGACCTCCTCCGGGTCTGTCTCTATCCCCTTTTGGTGCATTCTGTTCTGTATTACCTGGATAAGTCTTGTGTCTCCGCGGGCAGAGCCGTATTGAAGAAGGATTTTGCCGTTCTGGTGCAAGAGACTGGGGAGGATCTCGGCTGCCTCTTCTGAAGGGAATGACTGGGGGTCAGGCAGTCCCCCGGCAAAGGAGATTACCCCTGATTTCATAGACATCTTGAACAGTCGCCGGATCTCAGACCCCTTCATCCCTAAAGCCCGTCTGGCAAGTCTTTCTTCTACAGTCTTCACCGCTATCTTCTCCTGTCCACGACCCGTTGAGTTTTGCCCGCATTTCTCTCAAGGGTCTTTGGTTCTACCAATTTTATCTTACCAGAGACGCCCAAGGCGCTTTCCATCTTTTCTTCTATCTCCTCTTTAAATGAACGCAGCCTCTTCATTTCGTCAAAGAAGAAGCCTTCCTTCACCTCTACTAATATCTCCAGTTCGTCCAGAGGCCCTTTGCGGTCGACGACTATCTGGTAATGGGGACTGGTGCCTTCGATTTCGGTCAGCACGCTCTCCACCTGAGAGGGGTAGACATTAACTCCCCGGATGATGAGCATATCGTCGGTTCGGTCGCGGACACGCTCCATTCGAAGGTGACTTCTCCCACACCGGCAGGGTTCGGGGTTAAGCCGGGTGATGTCGTGGGTGCGATATCTTATCATCGGGAGTGCTTCTTTGGTGAGGGTGGTGAGTACCAGTTCTCCTTGTTCTCCATAGGGCAGAACCTGGCCGGTGTCAGGGTCAATTATCTCGGCTACGAAATGGTCTTCGGCGAGGTGGAGTCCATCTTTCTGCTGGCACTCTCCTGCTACTCCGGGTCCCATGATCTCGCTGAGGCCGTAGTTGTCAGTGGCGCTGAGGTCGAGTTTCTGTTCTATTTCTACCCTCATATTTTCTGAGCAGGGTTCCCCCCCGAAGAGCCCTACCCTCAACGCCAATTGCTCTTTCCGGATTTCCATTTCTCCCATTACCTCTGCCAGATAGAGGGCATAGCTGGGGGTGCACACTAAGGCGGTGGTACGGTAGTCTTTCATAATCATAATCTGACGGCGGCTGTTCCCTGAGGAAGCGGGGATTACTGTAGCCCCAATGGTTTCAGCCCCATAGTGTAGGCCAAATCCGCCAGTGAAAAGCCCGTAATTGAAGGCTATCTGGACGATATCCTCCTTGGTAATCCCTCCGGCGGCCATAATTCGAGCTACCACCTCAGCCCAGTGCCTCATATCGTTAGCCGAGTAGCCTACCACGATAGGCTTGCCAGTTGTGCCCGAAGAGGCATGGATACGGACAATGTCACGCAGAGGTACGGCAAACATCCCGTAGGGATAATTGTCCCTCAAATTCTCCTTAGTGGTAAAGGGAATGTGTACCAGGGCGGCGACAGACCCGATCTTCTCGGGGACAATGCCCTGTTGCTCGAACATTCGGTGGTAGAAGGGGACATTCTTATAGGCCCGATTCAGTGTGGATTGAAGCCGCTCAATCTGAATCTGCTCTAACTGCTTGCGTGGTAGAGTCTCCATCTTCTTGTTCCAGATCACTGTAGGACACCTCCACAGCATTGATGTAAACAGATGAAAACAGACAGCAATCAATTATAAAATCTGGTTTACTCTGTCTCAATCAATGCTAATGTTAATCTGTTTGAATCAATATTGATCGTCTCGTAAAAAGTCTTTTTCTTGTCATTTTGAGCGGAGCGAAGCGGAGTCGAAAAATCTCTAGTTGCCTGGTATAAACAGACCTATGAGATTCTTCACTTCGTTCAGAATGACCTCCTTTTGGACTTTCTACGGACGGATCAATATTGGGAAAGCGACAAGATCTGCTAAAGGTCTTCAGTCATTCAATGGCGGAAGTCTCTTCTCCGGGCTGAAATACTACATAGCCAGAGTCTACCGGGGAATTTAGCATTGTCAGACGCTCTTCTTTTGTCTGACTGAACTGGCTGAGATATCTGTGCTCTACCGATGTGGCAGAGGGGAGTTTCATCTTTAAGAAGTTTATTTTTTTTCCGCTCTTGCTTATGGCGAAATAGAGGTGAGGTCCGGTGGACATACCGGTGGAGCCCACATAAGCAATAACATCTCCTTGCCGGACTTTCACCCCCTGTTTGATTCCCCTTGCAAAACGGGACAGGTGACAATAGGTGCTGGTGTAGCCGCTGGAATGGCGAAGTTGGAGAAAGTTCCCCCCATCACGGGTCCATCCCTTTTTGGTCACCACTCCGTCACCGATGGCGGACACAGGTGTACCTATGGGTGCGGCGTAGTCGATTCCTAAATGTGGTCGCCATACCCGCAAGATAGGGTGCAGTCGCCGATGAGAGAAGTGGGAACTGATGCGGCGGTATTTCAACGGAGCCCGCAGAAACGCCTTGCGCAAGGACTTTCCCTCGGGGGTGTAGTAGTCACAGTGTCCAGAAGGATCGCAGAAGAAGATGGCGGTGTGCTCTCCGGTCAATCTGCCCCTATATTGAGCAGCCAATATCCGTTTGGGCCGTTTAGCATTATCTCTGTACTCCTCTTCCACTGCCAGTTTGAACTGGTCCTCTGGGCGGGGTTCGGTGAGAAAGTCGATCTGCCAGGCGAAGATGTCGGCCAACTGCATCGCCACCTCAGCTGAATGACCGAGTCTCAACAGCGATTGGTAGAGTGAGCTGTTAATTTCCCCTTCTATCTTCACCACCCTGGTCTGGATCTTCTCCTTGAGCGCCTCTAAGCTGCCCCCAGGGGATAAGCGAATGGAGTAGAGATCAATTGCATTGGGACGGTAACTGAAATTGACGATCCTGTTCTGATTGTCCAGTGCCAGTTGGTAGCTGCTTCCCGGTGGGCACTTTCGGAGATCGAACAGCGGCTTCAACGCCTGTTGGAGCTTAAAGACCTCTTGAGGAGGAACTCCCTGTCGAACCAGACAATTGTAAAGCGAGCTTCCTCTGGGGAGAGCTCCCGTCAGCCGCGTAAGGGATTGATCCTGGGGGTAGTCTTCCTTGGCAGTCGGGGGGGCAATAGATGGTATTTGCTCGGGTTGATCAACTACCTGAGGAGCATCAGTGATTCTTAGGCTGTTTCGACCAGCGAACCATCCTGCCATCAGACCTAACGTCAGTACACCCAATACTATCCCCCAAGAGGGGATATATCTCAGAAACTCTCTATAGTTTGCCCTATCTTCAGATGGTTGCTGCCTTCGTTCTTCATTATCTATTCTCGGGGTTAGATCCATACCACCTCCTTTGCGAGCTTGATCTATGAGAGGGACTCGCTTAACTGGTTAATGGGTGCGTAGAGACGACCCGTCGGGTCGTCTCTACGATATTATCTCCTTCGCCATTCAACGACCCCTCACTCTTCCAGGAACCCTTTTCTCCCTTTGCCTAAGTAGGCCCGTTTCACCTCTCGATTCTGCAGTAGCTCCGCAGTCTCTCCTTCGAGGATGATCTTACCGGTTTCCAGGACATAACCTCTATCGGCCAGAGAAAGGGCCATTTTGGCATTCTGCTCTACCAAGAGGATAGTAGTGCCTGATTCTCTCAGGTCTCGAATAAATTGGAAGATCTCTTTGGCCACAATAGGGGCCAGTCCCATTGAAGGTTCATCCAAAAGAAGCAGTTTCGGTTTTGACATCAGGGCTCTGCTTATGACCAGCATCTGCTGCTCGCCTCCGCTGAGAGTCCCGGCTGGTTGAGCTCTTCTCTCTTGCAGCACGGGGAAAAGCTCAAAAATCCGTTCTATTTCCTGGGTAATCTGCCGGCGTCCTTCTTTGTGGAATCGCTGGTAAGCACCCAATTCCAAATTTTCCAACACCGTCAGAGGGGCAAATATCTGTCTGCCCTCTGCTGCCTGCGATATCCCCAGCGCCACGATCTCTTCTGGCGAACGCCCTACCAAAGAGACACCATCCAGACTGATTTCCCCTTTTACCAAGAGCACAAGTCCAGAAATAGCGCGGAGTAAGGTGGATTTACCCGCCCCGTTGGCCCCTATTAGACAGACGATCTCTTCTGGTAGGATGTGCAGAGAGACCCCTTTTAGGGCCTGAATGGCTCCGTAATAAGCCTCCAGATTCCGGATGGTAAGCATTATCTTTCCTTGAAGTCCTCTCCTAAGTAGGCTTTAATGACCTCTTGGTTATCTTGAATCTCCTCTGGTTTGTCTTCAGCGATCTTCTTTCCATAATTCACCACCAGAATCTTATCGGAGATATCCATCACCAGTTCCATATCGTGTTCCACCAACAGGATGGTCGTCCCTTTTTCACGGATCTTCAAGATCAAATCCGCCAGGACAGTGGCCTCGTGTGAGTTTAGTCCGGCAGCAGGCTCATCGAGCAAAAGCAGTTTGGGGTCTGTGGCCCATGCCCTGGCAAGCTCCAAAACCCTCTGCTGTCCAAAAGGAAGTTTCGAGGCTAACTCCTGGGCGCTGGAGGAGAGCCCAACAAAGGCAAGCCGTTCCATGGCATCATCACGGATAGCCTTCTCCTCAGCTATTGACTTGGGTAGATGGAACAACGCACTTAACAGACCGGAGAATGTCCTCGGGTGGCGACCGACCATTACATTTTCCAAAACAGACATATTATCGAACAATTCGACATTCTGGAAAGTTCTGGAAATACCCTGAGATGCTATCTCGTACGGCTTCAACCCGTTAATTTTTCGCCCCTTTAATCTTATTTCTCCTGCCGTGGGAGGATCGACACCTGTAATAGCATTAAAGATAGTAGTCTTGCCTGCACCGTTGGGCCCGATGATGGCTTTGATTTCCCCCGTTTCTACCTTGAGACTGACATCCGAAACAGCGACAAGCCCACCAAATCTCTTTGTCAGATTAATAGTTTCTAAGATAGGTTCCATCGGTATTCTTCCTAAACGGAGACGTAGGGGTTCAACATGTTGAATCCTTACGTTTTCCCATGAACAGTTCTCAATTTCTTGACCAGACCGAACAGGCCTTCAGGCATGAAGATCATGATCAGAAGCAGGGTTGATCCGTATATCAATATATCATAATCCTTAAAGCCTCGCAGAAACTCCGGCAGAAGGGTTAGCAATACCGTCCCCAAAAGCGCACCCCATACATTGGCCATCCCTCCCACAACCACCATAGTCACCAATAGGATTGAGAACTCCAAATCAAAAGAGCCGGGACTGATGAAGGTCACGAAATGCGCGTAGAGACTTCCGGCAATGGAGGCGTAGATGGCGCTGAGGACAAAAACCTGAATCTTGTACTTGGAGGTGTTAACTCCCATAGCATTGGCTGCCAGTTCACTGCTGTGAATGGATCTAAGTGCCCGTCCCACCCGCGAATGGATGAGATTCAAGGAAAACAGAAGCACTATGATCACCAGAGCCCAGACAAGGCAATAGCGCGAGAGCTGACTCTCTACAACGAAGTTCCCAAGCGCAATTCTGGGGATTTCACCGAAGCCGGATGGTCCACCGGTGAAATCCACGGATGCGTTAAGTGCAACATAGACAATCTGGCCAAAGCCAAGCGTCGCCATCGCCAGATAGTGCCCCTTAAGCCTTAAGGTAGGTATCCCAATCAAAAAAGCGATGCAGGCGGTGAGAACGATAGCTGCCAAGAAAGCAGGCAGAGGTGAAAGATGGGCTTTTGTAGTCAGTATTCCAGAGGTATAAGCGCCTATTGCGAAAAACGCCGCATGCCCCAAAGATATCTGCCCCGCATAGCCCATAAGCAAACTCAGACCTATGCTAATCAGGCTGTAGATGCCCATAAAGACCATAATGCCGAGGTAGTACGGATTTCTCATCACCATCGGCAATGCCACCAGGCCGAGCATCAAAATCCCCAGTGAAATCTGATTTTTCCTGCCCATAAGCTATAGTGCAATCAGCTCTCTTGTGTTTATTCCATTTGCGATTAGAACTTCTTCAGCTTGCTGACCTGAGCGCTTCCGAAGAGGCCGCTGGGTTTTATGAATAACACCATCAACAAGACGACCAAACCAACTGCATCCTTGTAGTGTGAGGATATTAGTCCAGCACAAAGGGATTCAACTATGCCGATGAGAAATCCGGCAACCACAGCTCCCATGGGATTACCCAGTCCGCCCAATACCGCAGCCCCAAAGCCCTTCAGACCTAATATAGCGCCTCTCTCATAGTCCATCAGAGAGATTGGAGTAATGATTATCCCTGCAATCGCACCGATGGCTGCGCTCAGAGCAAAGGAGAGAAGGACGATTCTTTTGACATTAATCCCTACTAAACTTGCCGCAGGCCGATTGGCAGCACAGGCCCTCATAGCCTTCCCGACAATAGTAAATCTAAAAAAAAGCGCCAAAAGGAGGACAACCATCCCGATGATTCCCAGAATCCAGACGGTTTGGGGAAGGATCGTAGCTTCCAATAATAGGATAGGCTTCTCGGTGGAGAAATGCGGCAGGCTAAAGGTCTCCTTACCCCAGGCGAACATAGCGCCGCCCTTAAGCAATATAGACCCAGCGATGGTGATGATAATTAAGCTGAGGACGGAGGGCATTTTCAGAGGATGGATACATAGTCTTTCGAAGGCCATGCCGATCAGCGTCACCGCCAGCACGGCGATAGGGAAAGCGACCCACATCGGCAAGTTCAAAGGCCCCACAAGTGACACCATAAACATCCCGCCCAGCATGACGAACTCACCCTGGGCGAAGTTGATGATACTGGTTGAATTATAGATAATATTGAACCCAAGTGCGACCATGGCATAGATGCTGCCAATGGTGACACCGCTGAGTATAAGTTGAAGTATTATGCTGGTGCTCATTTCCTGTGATTCAATAGCATAGGAATTTCCCATTATTGGACGCAGATAAACGCAGATTGTCAAGATTATAAATATTATTTTCTGCGGTTATCGGCGAAAATCTGCGTCCTGACCAATTCAAGAATTAGGGCTAAGCCGATCATCCGATTAATCCGATGGCAGTGGCTTAGCCCCGCCCCGTGGGCAGCTTTACACCCTACGGGGCCCGTCGTTGAACAGCTCTCGTCTATTCCGTCAAGGTGAAATTGCCTTCTTTAACGGTCAACATCTCGAAGGCCTCTTTGGTAAGGCCACTATGATCCTCTGGAGAGAAGTTGAAGATGCCGCCTGTCCCGACAAAGCCCTTTATGTTCTCCAACTCGTCTCTGATCTTTGCCCTGTCTGGCCCCGCTTGCTGCAACGCCACAATCACCAGTTTCAGCGCATCATAGGCATGTCCGCCGAATGTGCTGACTGGCTCCCGATATTTCTCTTCATAGGCCTTTTTATATTCGGTCAGCACCGTCTTCTGGGGGTGATCCTCAGGAAGTACATCTGCTACCAGGAGCCTTCCTGCGGGGAAGATGATGCCCTCGCCTGCCTCGCCAGCCGCCGCAGCATACTTGATGTTGCCAAACCCGTGACTCTGATAAAGCGGGATTGTCATCCCTAATTGCCTCATATTCTTAGGAACAATCGACTGAGCGGGCACGATGGACCAGTTGACGATGGCCTGAGCATTCGTCCCCTTGATTTTTATCAACTGGGGGGTCATATCGGTATCCCCCGGTCCGTATGTCTCATCCGCCACGATGGTGATCTCCATCTTCTCGGCGTACTTCTTGAGCTGCTTTCTTCCCTGATCCCCAAAACCCGTGGTCCCGGTGATGATGGCGATCTTCGCTATCTCTTTATCCTGCATATGCTCGTAGATTCGGATGACTGCGTCGGTGTCCTTCTGAGGGGTCTTGAACACCCAGTGTCGCTCGGCAACAGGTGAAACAATTGCTTCGGCAGCCGCACAGGAAACAAGAGGCACCTCGGCCTTTTCGACAATAGGGACGATTGCCATCGTGGTTCCGCTTCTGGACGGACCGATAATAGCCAGTACCTTGTCCTTCTCGATCAGCTTATTGACCGCATTGACCGTCTTAGTTTCATCCCCCACCGTGTCCTCGATGATCAGATCTAAGAGATGACCATTTATGCCGCCGGCCGCATTAATCTCTTCTTTGATCATCTCAGCCGTTTTTTTCTCCGGCTCCCCCAGCCACGAAGCGGACCCGGTTATGGCAAAGATAGCCCCTACCTTATAAGTTTTTTTCTCCTTAGCGCAACCAGAGATTAGCATAAGGAGGAGCATTGATAGGCAGAACAGTCCCATCCACTTGCTGTTTAATTTAGACATTTTCCCTCCTTTTCGTTTTCCGCGGGAGGATTGCCGAGGGAAATGGCAGTCCTCCCGCAAGGGATTTATCGTAGGGACAGAACATTGTTCTGTCCCTACAATTATGACATCTATAACAGATAGGTTAAGCAGACGTTGGTGGCTAAAGCTCCCCCCTGCCCGCTGATCACATAGGGCCCACGGTGGAGAAGGCCTTTGCTCAGGAGCAGATCCACCAGCACCTTTTTGTACGTTGCCCGGACGCCAAAGTTATAGTAGAAGGCTGCGCCCTTGCTGGCAGGAACATCTCCGGAAACCATCGTCAGAGTAGCTCTGGCTCCCCCACGTCCGATCAGCCAGGAGTTCAATGGCTTCTCGTAGCCACCAAGGTACGTGAATTCCATGGTAGTTACACCGACATCACTGCCTACCACGGGAGAGGTGGTTTCCATGTCCACATCCAAGACCACGCCGGTGACCAGCATGGACTTATTCGCACCCCTCTTGTTCAGGCCGCAACCTATGGTTACGCCCATGGCGGAGACCTCGGCAGCACCGTCCACTACCGGATCGGAGCTGTAGTGCACGCCCACGATCGGAACCAGCTTTTTTCCCTCGCCCTTGTCCATAATCAGGCGAGCATCCACATTCAGACCGATCCCGCCGGTGCTCTCGATGTTGGCGGCATCATCCGAGAAGGTGGCCATAGAGACGCGCGCTCCCAGATCGACATCACCCAGAGCTATGGGCTTGGTTACACCGGCCGCGACATCCACCGACATAGCGCTGGCGGCTTTCTCCAAGGCGTTCTCACTGCCGGCAATCCCGAGGACTACCCGCCCTCCAACCGTCATATCGCCCACCTTCTTGGCCAAGAAGATGTCTGGGATTGGCCTCAGGTTTCCGGCCAGACCAGGAAGATTTCCACCCGCAGTAGGCAATGCTGCCCGAAGGGCCGAAAAGCCTCCAGCACCAGGCAGATTGTAGTGAATGGCCCAGGCACAATCATCCTTCTTGACCAGCAGGCCGCTCCTCATATTATCGGGAACTCCGGCGCCCGCGGGGATATTGGGAATGATCCAAAGTGCATTGGAGAACATGAGCATACGTCCGGGGTAAATCGCATAGTTGGACGTATCAAGCATGAAGCGGTGCTCGTAGCCTAACGCATGCCAACGAGCCGAGGCGGCAAAGCCAGTTGAGGTTGCCGCCAATAATAAAATAATCAGCGATATTGAAAACAGTTTCTTCATCTTCGAACTCCTTTCATCTAAAGGTTAAACTTCCAAAACACCCAGATCCCGACAAGAGATGGGATCTCTCTCCTAAAAACTCACCTCCTTTCTTTTGTAGGATTTCCTATGGCAATGGGTTCTCAAAGGCGTAGGTCTACAGCGAGTAGATCTGTTCTTCGCTCAGCAGGCGGATGCCGTTTTTCTGAAATAAGTCAATGGCATCCTGGGGATTCTCCGCCCGGAAGATCACTACTGCATTTTGCCCCGATTTCTCCACAAAGGCATACATATACTCCACATTGATACCGCCGGAGTCGCAGATGCCCAGTATCTGGGCCAGACCACCCGGCTTGTCCTCCACCTCCACGGCCAATACATCGGTCTGACTGATGGTAAAGCCAGAACTTTTCAGAACCTGCTGCGCCTTATCAGGTTTGTCCACAATCAGCCTCAGGATACCGAAGTCAGAGGTATCGGCCAAAGAGAGCGCCCGGATGTTGATG
>DAOVDP010000011.1 GCA_030669445.1 Candidatus Latescibacterota bacterium
TGGACTCCCTTGTCCAGATGGAGGTGGTCACCTACCAGCCCGAAGATTGCCCTCTCTGTGGCCAAGGGGTAAAATTGGTCAAACCAGGCAGCCGAAAGAGCACTTACTGACCCTGGAGGTAGAGAAAATGGAGACCCTGGAACAGAAAACCCCATTGGGCAGAAATTCTATCCCCGGATGGGCTTCAGGGAAGTAGCCCGCCAGATCCACTATGTGAAGCCGCTGTTTTGAAGATCGCTATTTCAAAACAGAAGTAGGGGCGCACCTGTGTGTGCGCCCAAATCTGGGCAGACACATAGGTTTGCCCCTACAAATATGTGCCTGCAATCCTTTATTTCACAAGGGCTGTTGGCAAAATAGCACCATTGGTTAATAAGGAGCCGCCCCCAGACTATTTCCTTCTTTCCAGGGCTATTGGTCTGGCACTGCCCGGTTGTTAAAGAATGTGTAGTTCGCAGATTTTGCGGAAATGGCGCCCGTAAATCGCAAGGGTAACGGCCAGTGGGAACAATCGGGGGGTGCGAAAATGTGTCCATAACAGGAGCTTCCAATAATGGAGTCGCTCCTTGCCAATAATACCCAGATAGTAGATGGAACGAAAGAAGGCCAGGATATCCCCAGAGTTCAGTGGGTCTTTAATCTTCGGCGGTTTGTATTCTCGCAAGAAGGTCTTGACGCGCTGATAGTAATGCGTGGGTGAGTAAATGTGTCGCAAAATGTTTTTGTATCCCTCCTGTAGCGTATCACGGTTCATCTTAGGTATAATGTTTGTTGTACCATCTACATTATCCCCCGACATCTGATTGACCAGGCGATCTTCTCGCTTCAAACGTTCATAAAGTCTTGTTCCAACGGGAGCTTGAAGTAGGCCAACCATCGCCGTCACAATTCCGCTTTTCTGGATAAAATCAATTTGTCGCTGGAAAATAGAGGGCGTATCATTGTCAAAGCCGACGATGAAGCCTCCCTGCACTTGCAACCCAGCTTGCTGAATACGTTTCACGTCTCCGACCAGATCACGGTTCCTGTTCTGAGTTTTACTGCATTCGATCAGGCTATCCTCATCCGGCGTCTCGATCCCGACAAAGACCGTATTAAATCCCGCCTCAACCATCATCTTCATCAATTGCTCGTCGTCGGCCAGATTGATAGAGACTTCAGTGCTAAATGACACCTTCTCCCTGTCTTTCTGCCATTCTCTTAGCGCGGGCAACAGCTCGGTCTTGAGACGTCTCTTATTCCCAATCAGGTTGTCATCCACGAAGAAGACACCCCCACGCCACCCCAGGTTATAGAGACTGTCCAACTCGGCGATGATCTGTTCGGCGGTCTTGGTGCGTGGCCGGTGTCCAAATAACGCCGTCACATTGCAGAACTCGCAATTATAAGGGCAGCCTCGGGAGAACTGGATGCTCATCGAGGCGTAGCGCTTCAAGTCGGCCAACTTCCACAGAGGAACCGGAGTCTTCTGGAGGTCAGGAAAGTCGGACGTCGTATAGACTCGCCTGGCATGCCCCTGTTCCAGATCCGCCAAAAAGGGCGGGAGGGTCAGCTCGGCTTCATTGAGCACGAAATGATCGACCTCCTCAAATTGTTCGTATTCGCTGGCGAAGAGCGGTCCTCCGGCGACGACCTTAACGCCCATCTTTTTGCATTGGGCAATGATCTGGCGTGCTGACTCTCTTTGCACAACCATACCACTGATAAAAGCATAATCAGCCCACACCAGGTCTTTCTCCGTGAGCTTTTTCACATTGAGGTCGACTAAGCGTTTTGTCCAGTCTGGTGGCAGCATCGCGGCAACTGTCAGCAGCCCCAGTGGCGGTGAGGCTGCTTTTTTCCGTACGAATTTAAGTGCATGCTTGAAACTCCAGAATGTATCTGGAAACTCAGGATAGATCAACAGAACGTTCATCAGGTTTCCCTTATTAATGGTTTACTACTGTTTTCTTGTTAGATGTGCCGCGGCAAATGATTATTACTCCACATGTAAAACCAATAGTTTCACACCTCGCAAAGCCCGCACGCATCATCGGCTCAGGAGCTTGATTACTTTGAGGATGACGATCTGGTCGGTAGAACGCCACTGGTCAGGGGATTTCCACTTACTTAGTGTATCTAAGCTGTTCCCCTGGTAGCGGACGAGCCAGGTTTCATGCCAGAATGCAGCCCAGGCCTGATTGGTAAGGTTAAGGCTTATGTCAATGTTGTCCCAACTCCACCCCCACTTGTTGTCGTCTGAGCGTTCGGAGGCAGAACCGCCATGCCAGAACTCCAAGTTATCGATGCCGTGACTGCGGATATACCAGCGGTACTGATTCACGGCCTCTGACCAAAAAAGCCGCAAGGAGAATCCTCACGGCGCTGAGAAGTTGGCATTCTTCACTTAAGCGCCGGGCGAGAATTCTCCTACAGGGGTGGGCACAGTAATTTCCTTGTGGGTTCCACCTACGAAGCTAATTTTAATAGTCTTGATAAACCACATTGAGCCCACCTCCTTTGGGGGAAATCTGGTTAAGATATTATTTTTGAGATTGCCGCTAATATACGACGCCCCTTGGCCATTGTCAAGGGAAAATTTAGAAGATTTGAACAACGGGCTGAAAATGTTCTGTTACCCTATCGGCAAGTTCACTGTAAACACCGTCCCTCTGGGCGCATTGTCATCTACGGTGATTGTCCCGCCGTGCTTCCAGACGATGTAGCGGGAAAAGTATAGCCCAAAGCCCGGAGTATTATCAATGAGGTCTCGATTGTGGATTCCCTTGGTGGTGAAACCCGGGCAGAAAATAGCTCGTTTGACCTCTTCCGGAGTTCGGGGACGAGCCCTTTTTGCCAAGGCCAAAGCTGTCTTCCTGTCAATATGTTTACTGTTGACAAATCCATCGGCTATCTCCTCTATCTTCTCCTTGGTTTCTTCCCAGGGGTGAGGCAACCCAACTCCGTTGTCTGTGCAACTGAAGGCGATATTGTCAGATTTCTCTCTCAAAGAGAGAGCCAAAGTTATCTTCCTGAAAGCGTTTTCCCCGTGCCGCGCAGAAGTCCATTGGTGAATATCCGGATAACACACTGCTTCAAGAGCGTTCTCAATGATATAGAGGAAGGCACGACGTAGGTTTACTGGATCTCCTATAACGGCTGGAAATCTCTCGAAGAAATCCTTTTCCACAACGACGGGTATACCCTCAAATTTTGGCTGAACGATTTCGAGCACCTCCTGAATCACGTTATGAAGGAAGACAGAATCTTTGCCTGCTGGTCTATGGATTTCCAAAAGGAGTTCTTCTTTGGGAAGCTTCGCTTTCTGTGTGTAATCTTTGTAACTGAAAGCCAACTTAAGGAACATCTCGAAGTTCAGCAGAGCTCTGTCCCATTCGCCTTTCTCCGCATAGGCATTTCCCAAACCAGCATAAGGAAAAGGATTTTGGGGATCAAGTTGTCGAGCTCCCTCGCAGATCTTAATGACTTCGTCAATTTTCCCCTCTGACCTGGGATAGATTGCCGTCTTGCAAATCTCAACAATTCTGTCGCTGAAATCCTCCTTTGGTGCTTCTTTCTTCAATGTCCTGTCTACCATCTCCATCATCTCCTCTTTTAATGACTTCCGTGCCCGATGAAGTCTTTGCTTTACAACAGCTACAGAGATGCCTAGGAAATCACCGACTTCCCGGCAGGAGAGTCCATCGATGTAATAGAGCGCCACAACCTGACGGTTTTTCTCTGAAAGCCTGCCGATGGCCTCCATAACCTCTTCTCTGAGCTCCTTTTGTTCATAGAGTTCGGAGGGGTTTTTAGGGCGTTGAACAAAGGCCGAAACCTGATTTTCGTCCAGTTGGTCCACTGAGACCTTGTCAAAGCGCCTTCGGGCAAGGTAGCTCCTAGATAGGTTGGCTACGGTAGTCCTCAAGTAGCTTCCAAATCTTGAGGGATCCTTGAGCGCAGAGAGCTGGAGGTAAACCTTAATGAACGCCTCCTGGGCAAGGTCCTGGGCTATGTCGAAATCCCTCACATAGCTCAGGGCTAGACCGTAAACAGCGTTCTGATATTCCCTTACCAGCCCGCTGAAGGCATCGAGGTTGCCCTCAAGGCACCGCTGGACCAGTTGACTATCGGTTGTACTCAATCTTACCCCCTGTGAGAAGAAGCACTTCTATAAAAGAGACACAAAAGAAGGTGAAAAGGTGACATTTGGGATAAAAAAATATTGCGAACCGTGCGTGCTAAGGGAATTGGGGGCGCAAGCTGGTAGGGTAATTTCTCTCTGAAGATAAGCCGTTTGCCCTGAGGCGTCCTGGCAACATTTGTGGAGTTTTGAAACCCTCCACTACAACAAAGCCTGGGCAGTTGCAGAGAAAATTGCCTCTGCAGTGAGTAGAGGATGAGCGGTTGAGAAAACTCTTTCCGTAATGCTGATCTCTCTTCACAGAGAGAATCTCTCTGGTTGAAAGGGACGAATAGATTCGTCGTGAGGATTTTTTTGTTTAGCCAAACGGAGCTATTAACCAAAAAAAATCCCGGCTATATCCTACTCTCCCGCAAGGTCTCCCAAGCGCGTCGTCGCAGGTATATTTTCTGCTACCGGAGCAGGCACATTTTTCTTACTGCCGTGGCCCCACCTGCACGTAAGTGTAGTAAATAAACGCCCGACCCCACTTCTTCTCCGGACTCGTTTTTGCCGTCCCAGAGCACCCTGTACTTACCCGCCGTTTGTATGCCGTGGTGTAAGAATCTTACTTTGCAGCCAAGTACATCAAAGACGCTCAATTCAACATCTTGTGTTTTGCCTATGCGGTACAGAATTGTAGTGGTAGCGTTAAAGGGATTGGGGTAATTCGGTTCCAAAACGTGGGTTTCCAAGGTAGGGATTTTTTCTTCAAGCTCAACAGAGGTAGGCGAAAAGCCATATAAATGACTCAATCCCGCAACGGTGCCCACCCAAATATCTGAATTCCCCCCCATCAGTAGGCAGCGCACATGATTGTCAACCAGTCCTTCGTTGTAGGAAACAGGAAGCCAACCATCTTCTGTTAATATCCCAATTCCCTTCCAGGTTCCGACCACGACGTATTGCTGTTCCTCCTGGGAGTAAGCAGAGGCATCAACCGCGGTAATGTGAGATGAAGGCAGGCCGTCCGCCTCGGTATAGGTCACAAAATGGGAGCCGTCATAGAATACCAAGCCATTATAAGTTCCCATCCAGACATGATCATCTTGATCGACGGACACAGCCGCAACATCACATCCAGAAGGGAATCCTTGGACCTCAGAGTAAGAGGTCCACCATGCACCATCAAAACAAAATAGCCCATCGTTACTTGCGGCCACCCATATACGCCTAGCCCTATCTTCAGCGATATCCAAGGCAATCCCGGATCCACCATCCTCGTATTTTATGAGGTAATTCGTCCAGGTGGTGTCATTAAAGACACTAATGCCACCTATTGAACAAACCCATTTTCTATCGGCATGGTCCACAAAAACCTTAGTGACGTAATTGGAAAGCGGCCTATCACTTTTAAAAAAAGGCAGCCCGGCATCTTTGGTAACATGTGCGTAAGGATCTTCGGCAAGATTCTTGAATTCTCTTCCATCGAACCGACTAACACATCTCCCCCCTGTCCCGATCCACAAATTACCATGGTGATCAGCGGCGACGCTGGAAATATTCATATCGGGAAGACCGTCAGAGGTGTCATATGCGGTAAAATGCGTTCCGTCATACTTGGCCAAACCGCCCCAGGGGTAAACCCCACATGTGATAAGTAACCCCGGCCCTGTGGCTAACCAGAGATTTCCTTGGGTATCCACAAAGAGGTCATTTATTATCGGACAGTCGAAAGTGTTGAACGGGTTGCGTGCCAACCACCGCCATTGTTGTCCGTCCCAGTAACTAATTCCTTGACGAGTTGCCAGCCACGGGTTTCCCTCCCGGTCAAAAGCGATTTGGCTGACGCATAACCCCGAAGGGGAATCGTGTTTAATCCATTGGTGTCCGTCATATTCATTCAATTGCCCTCTATAATACCAACTATCAGCAGTAGCTACCCATATATGTCCTTCCTGATCTTCCTTGATGTCAGTTACGGAGTCAAAAGTCAGGCCATCGCTAGTGTCGAATACCTCCCAGTGTGTCCCATCCCAGCGGGCCAGTCCCTTAAGTGTCCCAAACCAATAGGTTGCATGAGAATCTTTAAAGATAGCATATACCATTTCATTGGGCAGCTCGTCTGGTTTATCATAGGTCCAGTTCTGGCCGTCAAATCGTATGATCCCTCTTTCTGTTCCAACCCAAATGGTGTTCTGATCATCAACATAAAGACAGTTACTCCAAAGATACTCACCTGTAACCTGAAAGGTCGTAACTATCAGGTTCCACTCCTTACCGTTAAATTTAAGAATGGCCGATGCAGATGCTGCCCACAGGCTATTGTTGGCATCCACTGCCAAGCTGTTAATATCTGAAGATTTTAAAGATACCTCCCAACTGAAGCCATCAAACCAGGCCAAACCATTGTCAGTTCCTGCCCATAACCGTCCTGTGTGATCTCTTATTAGGCAATTGATCCGTAGGCTGGGCAGGCCATCTTCTCTTGTATACCTTTGGTAACTATTGGAGACTTTATCCCGGCGAACCAGCCCATCAGTACTGCCTGCCCAAATGTTGTTGTCCTCTACAAGAAGACAGTTATAATCGGACCTGAAGCCATAGTAATTTACGATGTGGGTTTGAGAAGCGACCTTCTGGGAAATGGTAAGGCACAAAACAAGGCCCAAGGAGGCAATTATTTCTATGCTCTTAGGCTTCATAATATTTCCCATTTGGAGTCCTCAATTATGTCACCATTCGATCATTCGGTATTTCAAGTCAAAAAAATCCCGGTTACGTCCTACTCTCCCGCAAGGTCTCCCAAGCAGTACCATTGGCGCTGGAGGGCTTAACTGCTCTGTTCGGAATGGGAAGAGGTGTTGCCCCTCCGCTGTAGTAACCGGGATATTTAAAGATTTTTAAACTGAATAGGAGTTCGGGCAATACAAGTCACCGGAGTGAATCAAATTTGGTCAAGCCACACGGCCGATTAGTGCCGCTCAGCTGAACATGTTGCCATGCTTACACTTGCGGTCTATCAAACCCGTAGTCTACGGGAGGCCTTTAGATCCGATAAACGGATGGGATATCTCGTCTTGGGGGGGGCTTCCCGCTTAGATGCTTTCAGCGGTTATCCCTTCCGAACATAGCTACCCAGCCTTTGCCCCTGGCGGGACAACTGGTACACTAGAGGTTCGTCCACCCCGGTCCTCTCGTACTGGGGGCAGCTCCCCTCAAATATCCTACACCCACGGCAGATAGGGACCGAACTGTCTCACGACGTTCTAAACCCAGCTCGCGTACCGCTTTAATTGGCGAACATCCAAACCCTTGGGACCTTCTCCAGCCCCAGGATGCGATGGGCCGACATCGAGGTGCCAAACCTCCCCGTCGATATGAACTCTTGGGGGAGATGAGCCTGTTATCCCCGGAGTACCTTTTATCCGTTGTCTTCGGCGCTTCCACACGCCACCGTCGGGTCACTAAGCCCTGCTTTCGCATCTGCTTGACTTGTAGGTCTCGCAGTTAAGCTCCCTTATGCCTTTACACTCTATGCACGATTACCAACCGTGCTGAGGGAACCTTTGGGCGCCTCCGTTACCTTTTGGGAGGCGACCGCCCCAGTCAAACTACCCATCAAGCACTGTCCCTGATCCTGATTCAAGGATCCAGGTTAGAGCGCCAACTAAACAAGGGTGGTATTTCAAGGGCGGCTCCACCCCGACTAGCGCCGGGGCTTCACAGCCTCCCACCTATCCTACACATGTTTAGCTAAAACCCAATACCAGACTGTAGTAAAGGTTCCGGGGTCTTTCCGTCTTGCCGCGGGTATCCGGCATCTTCACCGGAAATACAATTTCGCCGAGTCCCTCGTTGAGACAGCGCCTAGATCGTTACACCATTCGTGCGGGTCGGACATTACCCGACAAGGAATTTCGCTACCTTAGGACCGTTATAGTTACGGCCGCCGTTCACCGGGGCTTCAGTTCAGGGCTTCAACCACTGAAACACCAAAAAACGCCGCAAAAAAACACTAAACAAGACTCTCGGCTGTTGCCAGCTTTGAATCTCGCTTTTGTGCTTCAATTAGCATCTTCAGCGTTTCAGCGGTCTAACTCCTCCCTTTAACCTTCCGGCACCGGGCAGGTGTCAATCTCTATACGTCGTCTTGCGACTTAGCAGAGACCTGTGTTTTTAGTAAACAGTCGGCCAGGCCGTTTCTCTGCGGCCTCCTTCGGCTCCATCCGCTAAGGATTTCACCTACCAGAGGCACCCCTTCTCCCGAAGTTACGGGGTCATTTTGCCGAGTTCCTTAACGAGGGTTCTCTCGAGCACCTTAGGATTCTCTCCCCGTCTACCTGTGTCGGTTTGCGGTACGGTCACCCTGATGACTCGCTTAGAGGTTTTTCTTGGCAGCCTGATTAGGGTTAGTTTGTGGCCTTACAGCCTTCCCATCACCTCTCGGAGTTGTGCCCCAACGGATTTGCCTATCGGGACCTCCTACGGGCTTGGACCTCGTAATCCAACACGAGGCTGACCTTTCACTTCTGCGTCACCCCATCGCTCAGGTGTTATCAAGGTGGTCCAGGAATTTTGACCTGATCTCCATCGCCTACGCCTTTCGGCCTCGGCTTAGGGTCCGACTTACCCTGGGCGGATTAACCTTCCCCAGGAAACCTTAGACTTTCGGTGTTCCGATTTTTCATCGAAATTATCGCTACTCATGCCGGCATAATCACTTCCATCTCCTCCACCCTTCGTTACCGAAGGACTTCACAGGTTAATGGAACGCTCCCCTACCAATGTCAGTCATCAGTCATTGGTCAATAGTCATTAGTAAAACTAACAACCGGTAACCGATGACATATGGCCGACATTTTGCAGCTTCGGCAGTAGGCTTAGCCCCGTTAATTTTCGGCGCCACGCCACTTGACCAGTGAGCAGTTACGCACTCTTTAAATGATGGCTGCTTCTAAGCCAACATCCTGGTTGTCTAAGCAACCCGACCTCCTTTGTCACTTAGCCTACATTTAGGGGCCTTAGCTGACAATCTGGGTTGTTTCCCTCTCGGCTACGAAGCTTATCCCCCGCAGCCTGACTCCTGCACAACAAGTAAATGGTATTCGGAGTTTGGTTGGGTTCGGAAATCCATCAAGATCCCTAGCCCATCCAGTGCTCTACCCCCACTACTCTATAATGCAAGGCTAGCCCTAAAGCTATTTCGGGGAGAACCAGCTATCTCCGAGTTTGATTGGCCTTTCACCCCTATCCACAGCTCATCCGAGCAGTTTTCAGCCTACACCGGTTCGGACCTCCACTCAGTTTAACCTGAGCTTCATCCTGGCCATGGATAGATCACTCGGTTTCGGGTCTACCGCACGTTACTAAAACGCCCTATTAAGACTCGCTTTCGCTACGGCTCCGTCCTTGGAGGATTTAACCTTGCAACGCACGAGTAACTCGCCGGCTCATTAAACAAAAGGCACGCTGTCACCAGTGAGTTGACCGAAATCAACTCACAAGGCTCCAACTGCTTGTAAGCACATGGTTTCAGGTACTATTTCACTCCCCTAACAGGGGTACTTTTCACCTTTCCCTCACGGTACTGGTTCACTATCGGTCACAAGAGAGTATTTAGCCTTATGCCGTGGTCGGCACAGATTCCTGCGGGATTCCTCGTGTCCCACAGTACTTGGGAGAAGAGCCCAAGAAGCCTACTACCTTTTCGTCTACAGGGCTGTCGCCTTCTGTGGCCACCCCTTTCCAGGGATGTTCGACTAAGGTGCAGGTTTGTAACTTCTCGACCAGGCTGCATCCTGGTCCGGTTCTTTCCCGCAACCCCGGTTGTACAACGCATGCAAGCTTTTACATACAACCGGTTTAGGCTGTTTCCTTTTCGCTCGCCGCTACTGGGGAAATCGCATTCGCTTTCTTTTCCTGAGGTTACTAAGATGGTTCAGTTTGCCTCGTTCGCTCTGGTCCGCCTATAGATTCAGCGAACAGTGGCCCGGCATTACCCGGGTCGGGTTGCCCCATTCGGAGATCCCCGGATCTAAGGTTGTTTACACCTCCCCGAGGCTTATCGCAGCTTACCACGTCCTTCATCGCCTTCTTGTGCCAAGGCATCCACCATGTGCCCTTTATATCTTGACCAAAAACCCATCACTCGGCGATCTTGTACTACCCAGAACTCCATATTCAATTTTCAAAGAACGATTGTTACTTCTGGTGGAGATAACCGGATTTGAACCGGTGACCTCCGCCTTGCAAGGGCGGCGCTCTCCCAACTGAGCTATATCCCCGTCGTTTATTGCAGAATGCAAGTCTCAGGACTCACATCTTGTAATGTTCATTTACGTAGTGGGCTTAGGTGGACTCGAACCACCCACCTCACGCTTATCAGGCGTGCGCTCTAACCACCTGAGCTATAAGCCCGTAAAGGGCAAGAAAGCGTGCTCAGGCAGGTTGAGTAAATGCTCCATAGAAAGGAGGTGATCCAGCCACACCTTCCGGTACGGCTACCTTGTTACGACTTAGCGCCAATCGCCGAGTTTACCTTCGACACCCTCCTCCCGTCCCGAGGGACGGGTTAGAGAAGCGGCTTCGGGTACTCCCGACTTTCGTCGCTTGACGGGCGGTGTGTACAAGGCCCGGGAACGTATTCACCGCGGCGTGCTGATCCGCGATTACTAGCGATTCCCACTTCATGGAGTCGAGTTGCAGACTCCAATCCGAACTGAGGCCGGTTTTCTGGGATTAGCTTCACCTCGCGGTTTTGCTACCCTCTGTATCGGCCATTGTAGCACGTGTGTAGCCCGGGACATAAGGGCCATGAGGACTTGACGTCATCCCCACCTTCCTCCGAGTTATCCTCGGCAGTCCCCCTAGAGTTCCCAGCATTACCTGATGGCAACTAGGGGCAAGGGTTGCGCTCGTTGCGGGACTTAACCCAACACCTCACGGCACGAGCTGACGACAGCCATGCAGCACCTGTGCTAGCTCCTGATTGGATACAGGTCGTCCCCCTTTCGGGTTCCTACTTCTAGCATGTCAAACCCCGGTAAGGTTCTTCGCGTTGCTTCGAATTAAACCACATGCTCCACCGCTTGTGCGGGCCCCCGTCAATTCCTTTGAGTTTCAACCTTGCGGTCGTACTCCCCAGGCGGGGCACTTAACGCGTTAGCTGCGGCACTGATCCTAACGGACCAACACCCAGTGCCCATCGTTTACAGCGTGGACTACCAGGGTATCTAATCCTGTTTGCTTCCCACGCTTTCGCGCCTCAGTGTCAGTATCAAACCAGAAGGCCGCCTTCGCCACCGGTGTTCTTCCCGATATCTACGCATTCCACCGCTACACCGGGAATTCCGCCTTCCTCTTTTGTACTCAAGGCCTGCAGTTTCAAATGCGGATCCCGAGTTGAGCTCGGGGCTTTCACGTTTGACTTACAGACCCACCTACGCGCTCTTTACGCCCAGTAAATCCGGACAACGCTTGCTCCCCCCGTATTACCGCGGCTGCTGGCACGGAATTAGCCGGAGCTTCCTTTGGGAGTACCGTCAATTCCAGAAGATATTTTCCTCTGGAGGTTTCGTCCTCCCTGACAGAGGTTTACAACCCGAAGGCCTTCATCCCTCACGCGGCGTTGCTGCGTCACCCTTGCGGGCATTGCGCAATATTCCCGACTGCTGCCTCCCGTAGGAGTCTGGGCCGTATCTCAATCCCAGTGTGGCCGAACACCCTCTCAGGCCGGCTATCCATCGTCGCCTTGGTAGGCCATTACCCCACCAACTAGCTAATAGAACGCGAGCACATCTTCAAGCGATAGCTTGCAAGCAGAGGCCACCTTTGATCCCAAAAATATAAATCCTGAGATTTCATCCGGTATTAGCACTTCGTTAGAAGTGTTATCCCGAACTCGAAGGCAGTTTACTCACGCGTTACTCACCCGTTCGCCACTTTACTTTCCCGGCCGAAGCCAGGATTTCTCGTATGACTTGCATGTCTTAGGCACGCCGCAAGCGTTTGTCCTGAGCCAGGATCAAACTCTCCGTATTTTTTCTTTCATTTGTACGAGCTTTCTCAACTCATACCTGAGCACGCTATTCAGTTTTCAAAGAGCCTTCAATTTTCTGCGACTAACAATATAATCGAGACTTCTTCCCTTGTCAATAGTTTTTTTTAGTTTTTTTCCAAAAATCTTTAAAAAATTTCAGGGGGTCTTGTTTTTTTTCTAATATTGACTGACTCGTAAAAAGTAGTAACGCCGTCATTCTGAGCAGAGCGAAGAATCTCATGTGTTAATAAATTGCAGCAACTTACGAGATGCTTCGGCAAGCTCAGCATGACAAAAAAAGAGACTTTTTACGAGTCAATACAACATCCTATCTCCAACCTCACAAACTTTTTTTTCCCAACCTTTAATACTTCTCCTCCCTTGAACTTAATTGTCAATTCAGGATCAGCTATCCGGGTCCCATCAATACTAACTGCCCCTTGCTGAATCAACCTTCGGGCCTCATTGTTAGAACTGGCAAATTCCACCTCAGTCAATAGCTTGACAATCCACAGGAGGTTAGCACTGAGATGGTGAACAGCTATCTGTTCGGGAGTCTCTTTTTTCCGGAAGATCGTGTCGAATTCTCTCTCCGCTGTCTCTGCCTTCTGGGGATCGTAATACATAGTCACCAGCCGTTTGGCTAATTGTTTTTTTAACTCCATAGGATTACATTTAGGATCGGCCAGAAGCTTCTTTATTTGCTTGAATTCCTCCCCGGCGACATCGGTGAGCAGTTCAAAATAGGGGTGTATCAGCTCATCAGGGACAGACATAGTCTTGCCGTACATTTGTTCTGGGGGATCATCAAGGGCGATGTAGTTGTCCAGGCTTTTGCTCATCTTCTGCGTTCCGTCGGTGCCTACCAGCAATGGCATAGTGATCACCACCTGGGGCATTTGCCCGTATTCCCGTTGAATATCCCTGGCCACCAGGAGATTGAACTTTTGATCTGTGCCACCCAGCTCAATATCTGCTTTCAAGGCCACGGAGTCATAACCTTGAATCAGAGGGTAGAGGAATTCCATAATGGTGATAGGTTGGCCAGTCCGATAACGATTTTCGAAGTCATCTCGTTCTAACATTCGAGCTATGGTATATTTAGATGTAAGATTCAAGATTTCCTCAAAGCTCAATGCACTACACCAGCGGTTGTTGAACTCCACTACTGTCTTCTCCGGGTCCAATATCCTGAAGATCTGTTGCTTGTAGGTCTCGGCGTTCTGGATAACCTGTTGACGGGAGAGGCGTTTTCTGGCAATGGTCTTCCCACTGGGGTCGCCGATCATCGCGGTGAAGTCACCGATAATAAAGACGACTCGATGTCCCAAATCCTGGAATTGTTTTAGCTTCCTTATAGATACTGTGTGTCCTAAGTGAATATCTGGGGCAGAAGGATCAGCCCCCCATTTCACCGTCAGGGGGATGCCCGTCTGGATAGAAGACTCGATTTTCCCCGCTAATTCGTCCTCGGAGATAATCTCTTTGCTTCCTCTGTTGATTATGTCCATTTGTTCGTTGAGGCTTATCATAAATCGTTCTCCTGTTACTAGTAGGGATTCTTTCCTGCATAGCTATTTGTTTTTAATATCTCTATAGTAACCCTTTTGTAGTCGTCAACCTTCGATTGGTCAAAGGGGTTGACTTCATACAAAGCGCCCAAATACATCATCTCCATCATTTTCCACTGAAGCCACTGGCCTATTGTATATTCGCTCTTTTCGGGGAAGAGGGTCAGTGTGCTGGGTCTTTTATTCTCCAGATAGGCTGCGACTGTTCCACCAAAGATGGCCTCCATAATCTGCGAAAAACTTCTGCCCCTCAGGTCCTCAACCAAGGTGTCCACTTCAGGGTGGTCGGGAACTTTCAGGCTTTGTTTGTTCTCAGTTAATACCCTAATAAAACTGGTGTATTTATCATTTGGCCCGGCAAGGAACAACTGGGCCAGCGAGTGAAGGTCAACCGAGCCAACTGCCACCACGGGAGTAATCCCCAGATTTACCCTCTCTCCCGTCAGCTTCTGTGCTTCTTTGCCAATGCTTTCCCCCATAAGTTGTCTGTACCAGTCGCCCAAGGATTTCAAATCCCAGGAGAAGATGAAATTGACATTGATACATTTCCCTTTTTTAGTCTCTTGAATGTACTGGATCAAAGCGCTCAAGGCGGCGGGATTTTGACTGATTTTTTCCTTCAAACACACCTCTCGCATAGCCTTAGCTCCTTCGCAGAGTTTATCTATGTCGAGGCCCAACATGGCCAGGGGGAAAAGTCCCGCCGGAGAAAAGACCGAATATCTGCCTCCCACCCGGTGAGGGATCTCTAATCTGTCGAATCTGTCCTCTGCCAGTTTCCAGAGCTTAGAGTTCTTATCGGTAGTAATTACAATATAATCAGCGTAATCTTCTGGGTAATACTTCCGTAAGATTTCCAGAAATAGTTCGAAATTAGCCACTGTCTCGGTGGTAGTCCCGGTCTTAGTCACTACATTGAGCAGTACTTTCTTCCCTTTTTTAAGAGTGTGTTCCACCACATTAAGTAGGTCTGCAATGTAGTCATTGTCCACCGTGTCGGCAAAGAGGATCTTAGGGGTAGCACCGGGCAACTGGTTGTATAATTTACCCAACAGAGCGTCTTTTACCGCTATTGTTCCCAGATTAGAGCCCCCGATGCCGATTACGACGAGACACTCTACCCCTCGCCTTTTTTTGTCGCGGGCCAGTTGTTTTACCTGTTTTCTCCTCTCTTCGTCGACGGGGAGATTTATGGAGGCCCGTTCATCGATATATGCCGATGGAGTGTCGGCTTTGGCGGCTGTCTGCTGCATCCTGGACAGATAAGGCCTTAACCTTTTTGTCTCTTGCTCAAGCTCTTCTTTACTTATGCCGTGTTCAGGGCCTATCAGTTTCGCCATAGCCCCTTCATAGAAGAAGTTCAGTCTATTCATCTTATTCTTCCTGAGTAAAATTCTAAATCCAAAGCACGAAATCCGAAACAATATCAAAATTCAAATGTTCAAAATTCGAAACAGCAAAAGCTGAGTTGCTGTAGGTAAAAGCTGCGAGGTTGTAGCATTAAGATTCTGGTCATTGGGATTTGTTTCGGATTTCGATATTCGGATTTCTGATTTTCTTGCCAGCCCCGTAGGGACAGAACATTGTTCTGTCCCTACTTCGTGCCTCGTCAGTTTGAGGCGAAGCTTCGCTAGAACAGGGTATAAGCCATGCTGCTGATCACGCCCACCACTACCAGTATCTCAATCCACCTGCTTTTGTCCTGCAAGACAGTTCTCTGGGAGAAGATGTCGTTTTTCAATGCCTCTTCTCTAGCGGCTGGCACCAAGTCTTCCCACTGAATGTGCATCCATTTAGACCAAACAATAACCGAACTTTTGGGTTCACT